>NZ_VCBQ01000053.1:0-34285 GCF_006386455.1 Paracoccus sp. FO-3
GCTGCCGCCGCGGCGGCGGGTGGCGCGGGCTGGGCGCCGCCGGCCGCGCCGCGGCGGATGGTGATCCGGTGCCCCTCGGCCGAAAAGGCGAACTCGGCGAGATGGTTTTCTGCGGCCCATTCCATCCCCGCGATGATGGAGTCGATGGTGATCGGCATGCGAAGGGCGTCGTCCCTGTGCGAAGTTGCGTTCTTTTGCGATTGGTAGCACCGCCGCTTTGCAATGATGTCAGAGCGGTTTCGCATGACCCGGTGCGGGGCATCGCGAAACCCGATCACATCAGATGCAGACGCTCTTATGCCAGGGGGCTGCGTCCTTCCTATGCTGCCGGCCGATCACCCCCGGCCCCGGCCGCGATATTCCAGCAAGGAGAAGCACGACGTGCCCCATATCATCACCAGGATAGAACGTGCCGCCGCAGCGGATGTGGCCGCGCTGTCGAAATTCGGCAGCGCCACGATTCACGAGGCGCAGGGTCGGCTGGGCGCGCTGAGCTCGCGCCTGAAGCCCGTCGACCGCGCCATGTCGGTCTGCGGCCCCGCCTTCACCGTGCAAAGCGCGCCGCGCGACAACATCATGCTGCAACTGGCGATCCATTATGCCCAGCCCGGCGACGTCGTCATCGTCTCGGCCGGGGAATACGAGGAGGCGGGCTGTTTCGGCGACGTCCTGGCCAATGCCTGCCTGGCCAAGGGCATTGCCGGCGTCGTCACCGATACCGGGGTGCGCGACACGCAGGAACTGATCCGGCTGGGCCTGCCGGTGTTTTCGCTGAGCGTCTGCATCAAGGGCACGGTCAAGGAAACGCTGGGCCAGATCAACGGCGACATCGTCATCGGCGGCCAGGTGGTGCGGCCGGGCGACGTGATCCGGGGCGATGCGGACGGCCTGGTCGTCGTGCGCCGCGAGGATGCCGCCGAGGTGGCGCGCAAATCCGCCGCCCGCGAAGCGGACGAGGCCGGCTATATCGAGGCCTACAAATCCGGCCGGACGGTGATCGACGTCTGCAATCTCGAGGCGGTGCTGAAGGCCAAGGGCCTGACCACCGATCTTTGACGACCCCCCTTTGACAAGACATGTCCTGCGCCTCGCCGGGGCGCAGGGTCAGGCCGAGGATTCCCGCACGATCAGGTCCGTCTGGATCTCGATCCGGGCGGGCGGCGCGTCGGAATCCTGTCGCAGCAGGGCGACGATCAGATCCGCGGCCTTGCCGCCGATGGTGCCGGCATGGACATCGATCGTGGTCAGGCGCGGCACGCTGATCTTGCCGATCTCGTAATTGCCGAAGCCGGCCACCGCCAGATCGCGGGGGATGCCGATGCCCCGCCTCTGGCATTCCGAGATCACCCCGAAAGCCACCAGGTCCGAGACGCAGACGACCGCCCGTGTCGTCGGATGGTTGTCCAGCAACGTCCCGAGCGCCTGCGCCCCTTCGGCCATTCCGACCGGAGCGGTGCCCGCGGGAACCAGCCGCGTGTCGTCCAGCCCATGGCGGCGCATCGCCTGGACAAAGCCGCGTCGGCGCTGGCCGCCGCGCGGATCGCGCGGCGATTCACCGCCGATGAAGGCGATGTCGCGATAGCCCGAGGCGACCAGATGATCCACCAGCCGGCCAATGCAAGCGGTGTTGGAAAAGCCCACCACATGTCGGATCGGCTCGGCGGGCAGGTCCCAGATCTCGATCACGGGAATCCGCGTCGCCCGCAGCATTTGCCGCGTCCTGCGGGTATAGTCGCCCACTGTCAGGACGATCGCCTCGGGCTTGCGGCGCAGCAGCTGGCCGATCAGCCTTTCCTCTTCGTGCGGGTCGTATTCGGTATTGGCCAGCAGGATCTGCAAGCCGTTCCGGGACAGCCCGCGCGAGAGCTGCCGCACGGTTTCCGCGAAGTTTGCATTGTTGATCGAGGGCACGGTGACCGCCACGAAGCCGGTCCGGTTTTGCCTGAGGCTGGCGGCGGTTGCGTCGAAGACATAGCCAAGCTCCTCGGCCTTGGCCAGAATCCGTGCCCGTGTCTGCGAGTTGACGCCCTCGTCGCCGCGAAAGGCCCGCGAGACGGTCATCGCGGAAACCCCGACCGCCTTGGCGATATCCGCCATCTTCACGGTTGCGCTGTGAAATCCGTCCCTGCTCATGCCGCCACATGCCCCTGCCGAAAGGGCAGGCTAGACGCTGCGGGATGCGGTCACAACACCCCTGCGGCATGGGCCGGCCTGCCGCGGGAATCGCAGCGGGCCTCGCGCCGGCCGCCCGGCACGAGGGGATGATGCGCGCCTAGAGCGAAACACTGATCGCCCCGTCCACATAGAGCGTGTGCCCGTTCACGAAGCTCGAGGCGTCCGAGGACAGGAAGATGCAGGCCCCCACCAGTTCCTCGACCAGGCCCCAGCGCCCGGCGGGCGTGCGCTTTTCCAGCCAGGCCGAGAAGTCGGGGTCCGCGACCAGCGCGGCGTTCAGCGGCGTGTCGAAATATCCCGGCGCGATGGCATTGCATTGCAGCCCGTGGCGGGCCCAGTCCGTGGCCATGCCCTTGGTCAGGTTGCCGACGGCGCCCTTGGTGGCGGTATAGGGGGCGATGCCCGGCCGTGCCAATGCGGTCTGGACCGAGCAGATATTGACGATCTTGCCGCGGCCGCGCCGGATCATGTGCCGCGCCACCGCTTGGCCGACGTGAAAGACCGAGGCGATGTTGGTCTGCAGCAGGGCCTCGAACCTGTCAGCCGGGAAATCTTCGAGCGGCGTGCGATACTGCATGCCGGCATTGTTGACCAGGATGTCGATGGGCCCGGTCGTGGCCTCGAAACCGTCGATCGCGGCGCGGACCTCGTCATGGCGCGTCACGTCGAAGGGCAGGGCCCGGATCTCGGCCTCGGGCAGCTCCGCCTGCAGCGCGGCGCGCGCTTCCTCCAGCCGTTCCGGGTTCCGGGCGTTCAGCACGACCGCGGCGCCGCTTTTCGCCAGCCCCCGCGCCAGCGCATGACCGATGCCCTGCGACGACCCCGTCACCAGCGCACGGCGGCCCGCCAACCCGAACATGCTTTCCACAAATCCATTCGTTCCGGCCATCCCAGATCCTCCGTTTGGGGCTCGACAAATCCGTTCGACTCGTGTTTGTTATCGATAACAATCCGAGTCAAGGGCCCGCTGAAGGGGCGATCGGAAAATCCCGCACCATGATGGAGAAGACGATGAGCAAGCCGGTAGTCCTGCAGATGGGGGCCTATCCAGAATGGGATGAAGTTCCGCTGAACGCGGATTACGACCTGCGCCGTTATTTCGAGGCCGCGGACAAGGATGCCTTCCTTGCCGAATGCGGGGCGCATGTGCGGGCCATCGCCACCAGGGGCGAGTTGGGGGCCAGCCGCAAGGTCATCGAGGCCTGCCCGAATCTCGAGCTGATCTCGGTCTATGGCGTGGGTTTCGACGCGGTCGATCTGCAGGCCTGCCGCGAGCGGGGGATCCGGGTGACGAACACGCCCGACGTGCTGACCGGGGATGTGGCCGATCTGGGCGTGGCGATGATGCTGGCCGTCGCGCGCGGGATCGTCGGCGCCGAGGCCTGGGTGCGGGGCGGCCACTGGGCGGCCAAGGGCAACTATCCGCTGCAGCGCCGCATCTGGGGCAAGAAGGCCGGTATCCTGGGATTGGGCCGGATCGGCTTCGAGATCGCCCAGCGTCTGCGCGGCTTTGGCATGGACATCGCCTATTCCGATGTCGCGGCCAAGGATTATGCCACCGACCTGACCTTCATCGCCGATCCGGTCGAGCTGGCGCGGCATTCCGAGTTCCTGTTCGTCGCGCTGGCGGCTTCGGCGCAGACCCGGCACATCGTCAATCGCGAGGTGATCGAGGCGCTGGGCCCCGAGGGCGTGCTGGTCAATGTCTCGCGCGCCTCCAACATCGACGAGCAGGCGCTGATCGCTGCCTTGCAAGACGGCCGGCTGGGCGCGGCGGCGCTGGATGTTTTCGATAACGAACCCCGGATCGACCCGCGCTTCCTGGACCTGCCGAACGTGCTTTTGCAGCCGCACCAGGCCTCGGGCACCATCGAGACGCGCAAGGCGATGGGCGAGCTGGTCCGCAACAACCTGGCGGCGCATTTCGCCGGCCAGCCCCTGCTTACCCCGGTTATCTGAGGCCACCATGAAAGCGATCGTCATCCACGCCGCCAGGGATCTGCGCATCGAGGAACGCGAGCCCGAGGCGCTTGGCCCCGGACAGGTGCGCATCCGCCTTGCGGCTGGCGGGGTCTGCGGATCGGACCTGCATTACTACAACCACGGCGGCTTCGGGACGGTGCGGCTGCGCGAGCCGATGATCCTTGGCCATGAGGTTTCCGGCCATGTCGTCGAATGCGCGCCGGACGTGGCGGGGCTCGTTCCCGGCGATCTGGTCGCCGTGTCGCCCTCGCGTCCCTGCGGGGACTGCGGCTATTGCCGCGAGGGGCTGCCCAACCATTGCGAGAACATGCGCTTCTACGGCTCGGCCATGCCGTTCCCGCATATCCAGGGCGCGTTCCGGCAGGAACTGGTGGCGGATGCCACGCAATGCGTGCTGGCCAACGGCCTGACGCCGGGCGAGGCGGCGATGGCCGAGCCCCTGGCGGTCACGCTGCACGCCGCGCGCCGGGCCGGGGAATTGCTGGGCAAGCGCGTGCTCGTCACCGGCTGCGGTCCCATCGGCCTGTTGTCGATCCTGTCGGCGCGGCTGGCGGGCGCGGGCGAGATCGTTGCGACGGACCTGTCGGATTTCACGCTGGCGATGGCGCGCCAATGCGGCGCGGATCTGACGGTCAACACCGGCACGGCGCCGGATGGCCTGTCGCCCTTTGCCGTGGGCAAGGGAAGCTTCGATGTCCTGTTCGAATGCACGGGTGTCGCCGCGGCCATCGCGCCGGCCATCGCGGCCATGCGGCCGCGCGGCGTGGTCGTGCAGTTGGGATTGGGCGGCGACATGCCGCTGCCGATGACGGCGCTTACCGCCAAGGAGCTGGACCTGCGCGGCTCCTTCCGGTTCCACCAGGAGTTCGCGACCGGCGTCCAGGCCATGCTGGCGGGCCGGATCGACGTCAAGCCGCTGATCACCCACGAGGTCGCCCTGGACGAGGCCGAGCAGGCGTTCCGGCTGGCCTCGGACCGCGCCACGGCGGTCAAGGCACAGATCCTTTTCGCCTGAGCGGCGCGCTATCCTTGGGCTGAACCGAAGGCCGCCGGGGACTGCGCCATCTCTGTTGCCAGCCGCACCAGATGATCGCGCACCACGGCGGCCGCTTCCGAAAGAGGCAGCTGCGCCGAGACGCAGATCGCCATGGCGACCTTCATGTTGGGGCGCCGGATGCGGTAGCTCCGGGCATCCGGGACGCGACGCAGCACGGCCTGCGCTGCCGATGCGGGCAGGATGGTGCAGCCCAGCCCTTCGGCCAGCGCGTTCGACAGATACGAGATCGACTCGGTCTGGGCGACGACCTGCGCGCTGGTCCCGACGCGCGACAGCGTGGTTTCGATCACCTGGCGGACGGTATGGATCGGGCTCGGCAGGATCAGCGGCTGGGACACGGCCTCGGCGAACGAGATCTCGCCATCCTCCGGCTCGGCGATCTGCGTTCCCACGAAATACAGCTCTTCCGTCGAGATCGGCTCGAAGCTGAGGCTGGGGATCTTGCCGGGATCGAAGATCAGCGCGATGTCCATCTTGCCGGTCATGATCTGTTCGCTGATCACGCCGCCGCCGACCGCCTCATTGGCATAAAGCAGGATCCCCGGATGCTTTTCGCGGATGGTCCGCATCAGCTGCGTCGCCACAAGAGAACCAAGGCCCAGCGGCGCGAAGCCGACGCTGACCGCGCCGGTAATTTCTTCCGATGAGGTGGCGATGTCCTGCTCGGCCTGGTTCATCTGCCGGATGATCATCTGGCAATGGCGATACAGGACCTTGCCCGCCTCGGTCGGGATGACGCCGCGTTTCGAGCGCAGCAGCAGCGGCTTGCCGAAATGGGTTTCCAGCGCGGCGATCTGCTGGCTCAGCGCCGGCTGGGCGATGTGCAGGATCGCGGATGCCCGCGTGATGCTGCCGATGTCCACGATCTTCATGAAGGCGTAAAGCCTGCGTATGTCCATGATAATACACCCCTGAAGCGCGATTCTGCCCGGCCGCGCGGCCATTCTATTGGGTCGGCGCGTGGGGCGCACCGATGTATAAGCATTCGCGATCATGTCAGACCGAACTGTTCTTTTCGCAGCGATGGGCCTGTCGCTAGGGTGACAGGTGCAACGGTCACAAAACTGCAAAACTGTCGCGCCGCAGCCGCGAGATCTCGGTCCCGTTCGTCTGCGGTAAGCGCCAACATTGGGAGAGTTCGATGATCCTGAAGTCAATCGCCTGCGGGGCAGCGACCGCGCTGGTCATGGCAAGCGCCGCCATGGGGCAGACCCGGCTCAGCCTGTCCGAAGTGCTGCCGGACGGCAACTTCATGGCGGAAAACACCAAGAGCTTCGCCGAAGCCGTGAAAGAGGCCACCGATGGCGAGGTCGTCATCACCGTCGCCACCTCGGGGTCGCTGGGCTTCAAGGGGCCCGACCAACTCGGTGCGGTTCGCGACGGGCTGGCCGACATGGCGGATATCAACATCAGCCAGCAGGTCGGGATGAATCCGCTGTTCGGCGCCGAAGGCGTGCCCTTCCTGGTGGAGTCGATGGAGGAGTTGAAAGAATACCACGCCTTCCTTCGCCCCGAATTCGAGAAGCTGGCCGAGCAATACAACCAGAAGATCCTCTACATGGTGCCGTCGCCGGCGCAGTATGTCTATCTGAAGACCGAGATCGACGACATCGGCGATTTCCGCGGCATCACGGTGCGCGGCGCCGACAAGAATACCGTCGATATCGTCAGCAGCCTTGGCATGGACGGCATCGCCATGCCCTGGGGCGAGTTGCTGCCGGCGCTGGCCTCGGGCCGTGTCAGTGGCGTCGCGACCTCTGCCACCTCGGGCGTGGACGGCAAGTTCTGGGAATTCCTGAGCCACATCTATCCGACCAACCACACCTGGGGGTCGAACGCGGTGACGATCAACCTGGATTCCTGGGGCAAGCTTTCGCCGGAACAGCAGGCTGCCATCGAGAAGGTCGCCGCCGAGCTTGAGCCGCAATTCTGGGAAAGCTCGCGCGAGAGCGACCAGAAGAGCCTTGAGATCATGACCGGCCACGGCATGCAGGTGGTCGAGCTGTCGGACGAGCTGAAGGCCCAGATCGTCGAGAAAGCCAAGCAGGTTCAGGCAGAGTTCTTTGACCGGGTTCCTGCGGCCAAGCCGATTGCCGATGCCTATCTCGCGTCGAAAGGCGGCAACTGAGATGGCCGGAGAGCGGCACCTCGCCCCCGAAGCCGTCGCTGAACGCGGCGCTGTGGCTGCCCTGCAAAGGGCGGCAGACTTCGCCTCACTTGTCGCGGCCTGGCTTGCCGGTCTTTGCGTCGTGGGCCTGACATTGCTCGTGCTGATCGACACCGCGATGGCGTTGATCAGCCGCTATGTCCCGTCCTTTCCGACGGGCACCGGAATCGGCTGGGAGTATAGTGCCTATCTGATGGGCGCGGCCTTCCTGCTCGGCTCGGGCATGACGCTGCGCGCGGGCTTGCAATTGCGGGTGGAGCTGCTGCTCTCGATGGGCAAGGGTCGCTATGCCAGGATGTTCGAGATCTTCGCCGCCATCCTGGGGACCGCCGTCACGCTGCCGCTGGCGATCTGGCTTGCGCAGTTCACGCATCGCACCTGGAGCTATGGCGAGGTTTCCCAGGACAGCTTCACGCCCTTGTGGATTCCGCAACTGGTGCTGACCATCGGCGCGGCCGTCCTGGCCTTCCAGATGGTCGCCCGTCTCGTCACCGCCATCAGCGGAAACGCCGTCGACAAACCCAGCCTCGGTGCCGCGAGCGCCATCGAGTAAGCCACAGCGCCCCTGCGCGCGAAACAAGGAATATCGGGGAGAAACATGGGCGCTATCGTCGCAAGCCTGTTCGGGCTTCTTTTCGGCACATTGGCCATCGGGGCCTGGATCGGAATCGCCTTGCTGGCCACGGCCATCGGCCTGGCAATGCTGTTCACCGGCCTGCCCGTCGACAGGCTGTTTCCGCAATACCTGTTCAACATCCTGACGACGCCCGACCTGGTCGCGTTGCCGCTGTTCATCCTGATGGGTGAGTTCCTGTTCAGGACGCGCCTGTCGGAAACGCTGTTCAGTGGCCTGGCGCCCTGGGCGGGCCTGCTTCCGGGCCGGTTGCTGCATGTCAATGTCGTCGGCTGCTCGATCTTTGCGGCGATTTCGGGATCCTCGGCCGCGACGACGCAGGTCGTCGGCCGCATGACCCTGAAGGAGCTGCTGGCCAGGGGCTATTCGCCCGACCTGGCCATCGGCAGCCTTGCCGGTGCCGGGACGCTGGGCTTCCTGATCCCGCCGTCGACGGTGATGATCATGTATGGCGTGCTGGCCAATGAATCGATCCTGCGGCTTTTCACCGCCGGCTTCATCCCCGGCGTCCTGCTTGCCCTGGTCTTTGCCGTCTACATCATGATCCGCGCCAGCACCAAGCCTGACCTGGTGCCCGAAAACGAACGGGCGTTGCGCCACATGCCGTTCCGCCAGCGCCTTGCCGCCCTTCGGGATCTCGGGCCGGTCATGTTCCTGATCCTCTGCGTGCTGGGCTCGATGTATGGCGGGCTGGCGACCCCTTCCGAGGCCGCGGCCCTGGGCGTGGTCGGGGCCTTCCTCGTGTCGCTGTCGCAGGGTGCGCTGAGCCTGCGGGCGCTGCGCGACATTCTGCTGGGGACGGTGCAGACCTGTTCGGTCATGGGCATCATCATCCTTGGGGCATCGGTGCTGGGCAACATCACCTCGACCCTTGGCATTCCTGGCGCGGTCGCAAATGTGGTGACGGACTGGAACCTCTCGCCGATGCTGCTGATCGTTGCGCTGATCGTGCTGTATCTGGTGCTGGGGACGGCGCTTGAAGGCTTCTCCATGATCGCGACCACCCTGCCGGTGGTGCTGCCCTTGGTCGAGGCCGCGGGCTTCGACAAGATCTGGTTCGGCATCTTCATGGTCCTGGTGGTCGAGATGGCGCAAATCACGCCGCCGGTGGCGTTCAACTTTGCCGTCATCCAGAACATCACCGCCCGAAGCACGGCCTATATCGCACGCGTCACCTTCCCCTTCCTGCTGATCATGATCGGCTTTGCGATCATGCTGGCCGTGTTCCCTGGGATCGTCACCTTCCTGCCCAACCTGCTGCTGGGCTGAACCCGCTAAGGCGTGGCGCCCAGGTCTTCTTGCCGGGGGCGCCATGCAGGTCGGCTTTGACTGCCTGTTCCGTTGGCGCTATCAGAGGCTCCATGCCACGGCCTAACGCGCAGCTGCATTTCGATCATCAATCGGCGTCCCTCGGGGATGCGCTGTCCAGAGCAAAGAAGAATAATGAAAACTGAAACTTCGATCGGCCTTATCGGCCTTGGGACGATGGGGGCGGCGCTGGCGCTGAACATCGCCGAGAAGGGCTTTCCCATCGCGGTCTGGAACCGCACCACCGAAGTGACCCGCCGCTTCCACGCCGAGGCCGGCGCGCTGGCGGATCGCGTGATCCCGACCGAGAGCCTGGCCGACCTGGTCGCTGCCATTGCCCCGCCGCGCGCCATCATCCTGATGGTCCCCGCCGGTCCGGCCGTCGACGACCAGATCGCCGCGCTGGCGCCGCTGCTCGGCCCCGATGACCTGGTCATCGACGCCGGCAACGCCAATTTCCACGACACCAACCGCCGCGCGGCGTCCGGCCTGCCGATGCGCTTCCTGGGCATGGGCGTCTCGGGCGGCGAAGAGGGCGCGCGCCACGGCCCCGCCATCATGGGCGGCGGCGCACGGGCCGACTGGGACCGCGTCGCAGGGGTCATGCAGGCCATCGCCGCCCAGGCCGAGGACGGCACCCCCTGCGCCACCTGGATGGGCGAGGCCGGCGCCGGGCATTTCGTCAAGACCGTGCATAACGGCATCGAATATGCCGACATGCAGATGATCGCCGAGGTTTATGGCGTGATGCGCGACGGGCTCGGCCTGTCCGCCGCCGCCATCGGCGAGACCTTCGCCGGCTGGAACGAAGGCGTGCTGAAATCCTATCTGGTCGAGATCTCGGCCGCGGTGGCCGGCGCCGCCGATCCGCTGACCGGCCAGCCGATGCTGGACGTGATCCTGGACGCCGCCGGGCAGAAGGGCACCGGCCGCTGGACCGCGATCGAGGCGCAGCACCTGGCGGCGCCGATCCCGGTGATCGAGGCGGCGGTGATGGCGCGCAACGTCTCGGCCCGCATCGACGAGCGCAAGGCGGGCGAGGCGCGTTTCGCTGCCGCCCCGCAGGCGCTGGACCTGGCGCGCGACCAACTGGAGCAGGCGCTGATCGCCGGCAAGATCCTGTGCTATGCGCAGGGTTTCGCGATGATCGAGGCCGCCGGCCGCGCCTTCGGCTGGCAGCTCGACCTGCCGGGGATCGCGCGGGTCTGGCGTGCGGGCTGCATCATCCGCTCGGCGATGCTGAACGACATGGCGACGGCGCTGGCCGAGGATCCGTCGCGCAACCTCGTGCTGGCGCCGTTCTTCGCCGAAAAGCTCGAGACCGCGATGCCGGCGCTGCGCGCGGTGGTGGCGCAGGGCGTGCTGCACGGCCATGCCTTGCCGGCGCTGGCCTCGGGGCTTGGCTGGTTCGACATGATGCGCACCGGCCGCGGCACGGCGAACATGATCCAGGCGCAGCGCGACTTCTTCGGCGCGCATGGCTTCGACCGGCTGGACGGCCAGGACAGCCATCACGGACCCTGGGGCGGGAAGATCTGAGGGGCAAATATCCCTGGCAGTTCGATGTCCGGCCTTTGCCGGTCTTGTTCGACATCGCGAACCTCAGCGCCTCGGTCCTCGGCCCCGCCTTGTCGACCGGGATGGAAACCGGCATCGCCCCCGTGTCGCTCAGCACTTGGCGCGCCGTCGCATGCCAGGGGCTCTCGATCGCGAAGGCATCGCCCGGATCGAGGATCAGCCGCGCGCAAAGATCCAGTCCCTGCCGCGGGCCGTGGGCGATGACGATCTGGCCGGGCTCACAGACCAGTGCGCCCGCCAGAGATGGCCCTGCAGCGCGGTGCGCGGCCGCGGCGTGCCGCGCGGGCCGGCATGGCTCAGGCGCTCGGGCTGCCGGGGCAGGGGTGTGGACATGGCGCGCTTCCAGGGGGGCGTGGGAAAACCGTCGACCGCCATGTCGCCATAGCGGACATCGGCCAGCAGCCTGCTTCCGGCATGGCGGGCGGAACCGGCGGATGCGCTCGCTCCAGGCCGACAGCCGGACCGGCGGGGGTTTCGCGCATCGGCGCCAGGTGACGGCGACGGCGCAATGCGCCAACGAATGCCTGCGCCTGGCCATCTCCACTCCTATGGCAACGGGCAGGATTGCCCTGGGCGCCCTGGTGATGGAGGCCGGGACCGTCCTGTCGATGGTCTGGGCCGCGGGCAATCATGATCCGCTGGCGTTTCCGGCGCCGGAAAGGTTCGACCCCGACCACCAGGGCGCGCGCGCTGATGTTCGGCCTGGGGCAGCCTGCCTGCCTGGGCCATGCGATCATCCGGGCGACCTTGGTGCAGCTGCTCGGCGTCCTGGAGGCATTCGCCCCCGAGGCCGGCACCCCGCCAGCACGCTGGTCGCCGTTTGCGCAGGACCATCTTCCTGCCCTCGGCATCCGTTTCGAGGGCTGATCGCCGCGGGCGGATCGGTCCATGAATGCCGCAGCCCACTCATGGCCCTTTCCTGGGGCGATGCAGATCGCGCCCTGTTTGCACCGGGTTGCACCTTGCCCGAGTTCCCGACTTTCGCCGCGGGGGCTGCGGCCGATGCTGCGTTTGGCGGCCCGCATCGGCCGTGCCTCTGCTCGCGAGGAATAGCCTACGAATTTTGGAAGTCGACTTGGATCTAGAGGCCCTGGATTAGGGGCAACTTTGCTTGGCGGCGGCGAAATTCCGGGATTTGGGGTGGTGGATTGGCGCGTGGAGAGCGGGGTTTTCCGAGTGGACCGTAAAGTTGTAGCCGATGCAATCGGTCATTCGTCTCTTGTGAGCGGAATACCTGTTATGCCGGCGTTTGGCGCCGCCACTCTGGAAAACCCGGCAGACGCCCCTGCCAAGATATCTCGAGCCATCATCGATATAGTGAACCGCACGGTGCTTTCCGGAGGCCGATTTTGGTGAGCTACGCGGCTATGGGATCAGTGTCCAGAACCGCGTAGAAGTTGGCCTCGGCTTCGGCGGACGGGATGTTCCCGATCGGTTCGAGCAGATCGAGCAGGTGAACGCCATGGGTTCGCGAGAACCTGCGAGGGGGTGTTGAACCAGTCGACCCATTCCAGCGTGGCGCACTCGACGGCCTCGAAGCTGCGTCCCGGCCCGCGGCGGCGGATGACCTCGGCTTTGAGCAGACCATTGATCGTCTCGGCCAAGGGGTCGTCGCAGCTGTCTCCGACGTTCCCCACCGAAGGCTCTATACCCGCTTCTGCCATCTGCTCGCTGGAGCGAACGGACAGATATTGCGAGCCGTTGTCGCTATGGTGAACCAGCCGATGCCCTTGGGCGGGCGCCGATCATGCACGGTCTGTTCCAGGGCATCGAGCACGAAACCCGCATGAGCTGAAGTGCTGGCGCGCCAGCCGACGAGCGTCCGGGCGGAGGCAGCGATCGCGAAGGGTGAGGGCCAGCCCTCGAACCGATCGCGAGGCCCTCACCCTTACGAAAGACCTCCTTCGCCTGGCGCAACTCGCGGTTCTCTCGCTCCAGCGCCTGCATCCTCTGGGCCATCTCGGTCGGGATCCCTGCGCGCTTGCCGCTGTCGACCTCGGCCTTCTGGACCCAACCCTTCGGCATCTGCGCTCCGCAGCCGATCTTCGCCGAGATCGACAGGACCGACGGCAAACGAAAGGCGTGCTGGCCCTCGTTGTCGAGAACCAATCGCACCGCCTGCGCGCGCATTTCGCGGGAAAACCTGATCGTCATCTGGCTCATGATGCTCCATCCTATGCAAAAGATGGAGCTGCCGGAAAAACCAGAGAGGGGTCAGTTCATCTCCCTCGTGAACTCGGCACAGAACGCGCGAAACAGCTCGGGCTCCACAGGTGCTTTCCTAGCTCGTTCTGGGCTGAGGCCTCCGGCGCGTCGCGGCGGATGTTCACCTGCCGCTTCCATCTGGCGCTTCGAGGCCGAGGACGAGGCGGTGGCCAATGCCAGAAAATGCAGGTTGGCGGGCTATTTCTATGCCCGCCACCTTTCCCACGTCTGGCGGGTGGTCGGGATGCTGGAGATCGGCATGGTCAGGGTGAACGCCAGCTGATCTCGTCTGAGGTGATGCCCTTTGGCGGCGTCAAACAGTCCTGCCTTGGCCGCGAGGGCAGCACCATGGCATCGAGAATTGCCTGAATATCAGTATATGCGCATCCTGACCCTAGATGCAGGCCGTCACCTCAGCGGAAGCCGGCGCGGGTCCGACAACCGCCGCGTCCAGCCGCACGATGGCAGCCAGGCGGGGACAGCGCCGGTCTGCCGGTTTTGCGTTGGGTCTCAGAATAGAAGATCCTTCTTGTGACCGGGATTGCGGACGGCGAAACCGTCGGTGCCGATCTCGGCAAGGTATTTCCTGAAGGTCGCGATGAAGGATTGCAGGAAATAGGGTTTCTCGGCCCCATAGGTATCGGCGACAACGAGCTTGGCAAAAGGCAGGTCGTCGACGATGGGCTTCCTGACGATGGCGCCCTGCTCGGCATAAATCGGGGTCAAGGGCCGCAAGTTCAGGATCGACAGGCCGAACCCCTCTGATATTGCCGCCAGCGCGGCACCATAGGTCCGGGCGCGAAAGCTGATCTGCGGCGCCTCGGCAATCAGGCGGAAGATGGCCAGCAATTGCGGTGCGATCTCGGGCTGGTCCAGCAACACGAAGGGACGCCGGGCGATGTCCGCGATCCGGATTGCCTCTTGCCTGGCGAGCGGATCGTCGGGGTGCATGGCGACATGCGGCGGCACCAGGCAGATCGGCGTCCGGTCGAAGGGGGCGATGATGTCGCCCTCGTAGAGCACGGCGAACTCGATCTCGCCGGCGGAAAGCCAGTCGCGCAATTCGCTCTGGTCGCCCTCTCTCACCACGATCTCGACATCCGCTTCGTTCGCCGCGAAGCGGCGCAGCACGCTGGGCAGAAGCAGCGTCCCCAGCGGCTCGAAACAGCCGATCCGCAGCGGATCAGGAATGCGCGCCGAGATGTCGCTGGTAGCGCGCGCGAATTCGGTCTCCGCTGCCAGCAGCCGAGCGGCGGCAGCGACGAACCGGCTGCCGGCCGGGGTGATGCGGATGCCCTTGGCTGGGAAGCGGTTGAAGATGCGGGTGCCCGCCTCGTGCTCGGCCGCGTCGATGGCCGCCAGGATGGATGAGGTCGAGATCCCCAACGCCCGCGAGGCCGCAAGGACATTCTGCAACCGCGCCACTTCGCAGACATAGCGCAACTGCCTGAGCGTCAGCCGGGATCGCATGCATCCTCCTTGTTTCATGAAATGAAAGAATAGAACGAAATTAATGTATTTTCCAGATTATCCGGCGACGCCTATTCCGTTGCTCAGACCCCGCGCCGTTCCCGACGAGATCCAGCACGCGGCGCAGACGATGCAGATCATGGGAGGAGAAGGAATGCTCACGTCGTCAGAACTCGACCAGGCCATCGCGGCCAGTTGGGACCGACAGCTCGACTGGCTGAAGACCTTGGTCGGCTTTCCCAGCCAGCGCGGCCTGGAAGGCCCCTGCCAGGACTGGATCGCCGACGCGTTCCGCACCCGTGGCTGGAGTGTCGACCGCTATGTGCTTTCCGATGTGGACATGGAGCACCTGCCGGGCCATTCGCCGGTGCGCGACACCGATTATGGCCAGGCGGTGCAGGTGGTCGCCGCGATCCGCGCGCCACAGCCGGTTGGCCGCAGCCTGATCCTGCAGGGCCATGTGGACGTGGTGCCGACCGGACCGGAGGCCATGTGGTCCGCGCCGCCCTATGGCGCGACGGTCGTCGAGGGCAAGCTGTTCGGGCGCGGGGCTTGCGACATGAAGGCCGGGGTTTGCGCCATGGTCTTCGCGCTCGACGCCCTGCGGCATGCCGGCTATCTGCCGGGCAGCGACGTCTATGTGCAAAGTGTGACCGAAGAGGAAGCCACCGGCAACGGCGCGCTTTCGACGCTGGCGCGCGGTTATCGTGCCGATGCCTGCCTGATCCCGGAACCCACCGGGCATTGCATCGGGCGTGGGCAGATCGGCGTGATGTGGTTCCGCCTTTCGGTGCGGGGCAAACCGGCGCATGTCGCCGAAAGCGAACAGGGCACCAACGCCATTCTCTCGACCTATCGACTGATAGAGGCGCTGCAGGCCTTCACCCGCGACCTGAACGAACGGGTCAAGACGCACCCCCGGTTCTCCGGGCTGACCGCGCCGATCAAGTTCAACGCAGGCAAGATCCGCGGCGGCGACTGGGCGAGCTCGACCCCGGCCTGGTGCGAGCTGGACTGCCGCATCGCGGTCCTGCCGGGCATGTCGCTGGAGGCATTCCGCCAGGAGCTGGCCGATGTGGTCATGCGGGCGGCAGGGGCCGATCCGTTCCTCGCGCCGAACCCGCCCGAGATCATCTGGCACGGTTTTCAGGCGGAGGATTACGTGTTGGAACCCGGCAGCGCCTTCGAGGCGACGATGCGCGAGGCCCACAGGACGGCGACCGGCGCCGAGGCGCGGGAATGGCTGTTCACCGGGGTCACCGACAGCCGCTTCTATGGTCGTTATTACGACATCCCCAGCCTCTGCTACGGCCCCGCCGGCGGGCAGATGCACGGTTTCGACGAATATGTCGAGCTGGAGAGCGTCAGGCACACCACCCGGGTGATCGCCGACTTCATCCAGCGCTGGTGTGGTCTGCGCAGGGTCTGAGGAGGAGACGACGATGCAAGACAGGAAATCCCAATCCCGGCGGGCCGCCTTGGGCTCTTTCGTCGGCACCACCATCGAGTGGTATGACTTCTACATCTACGGCTTCGCCGCCGCGCTGGTGTTCGGGCCGTTGTTCTTTACCGGATCGTCGCCCTATATCGGCACGCTCGCGGCCTTCGGCACCTTTGCGGTCGGCTTCTTTGCCCGTCCGCTGGGCGGGCTGATCTTTGGCCATCTGGGTGACCGGATGGGGCGCAAGAACATCCTTGTGGTGACGCTGGTCATGATGGGCATCGCCACCGCCCTGATCGGCATGCTGCCGACCCATGTGACGATCGGCGTCTGGGCGCCGATCCTGCTGGTGGTGCTTCGCATCTTCCAGGGCATTGCGGTCGGCGGCGAGTGGGGCGGCGCGGTGCTGCTGGCGGCGGAACATGCGCCCAAGGGACGGCAGACCTTTTTCGCCTCATTCGCGCAGTTGGGCAGTCCGGCCGGTCTGGTGCTGGCGCTGCTGGCCTTTCGCATCGCCGGGCTGGTCGATCAGGAGGTGTTCCTGAGCTGGGGCTGGCGCGTGCCGTTCCTGGTCAGCATCGTGTTGCTGGGCGTCGGCCTGGTCATCCGCCTCAACATCGAGGAGACCCCGGAATTCGAGAAGGTCCGGCAGACCGGGAAACCGGCCAAATTGCCGGCGGTCGAGGTGTTCCGCGACTGGCGCGGTGCCATCTTCCTGGCGATGGGCGCGAATACTTTCGGCATCGCGGCGGTCTATTTCTACAATACGTTCCTGGTCGCCTATGCCACGCAATATGCCGGCCTCCCGCGCGCCACGATCCTGAACGCGCTGTTCTGGACTGCGGTGGCGCAGCTTCTGTGCCAGCCGATCGGCGCCCGCATCGCCGAGAGGATGGGCAATGAGCGCCTGTTCTTGCAAGTCTGCCTGGGCATCTCGGTCCTGACGCCCTATCCGGTGTTCATGGTGGTCGAAACCGGCAATTACGCGCTGATCCAGGTCGGGCTGATCGTCAACATCATCTTCGGCGCCTTCGCTTATGCGGTGATCGCCGGCTATATCTCGCAGATCTTCCCGGCTCGCGTTCGCTACAGCGCGATTTCCATCGGCTACCAGTTCTGCGGTGCCATCGCCGGAGGGCTGACGCCGGTGCTGGGAACCATCCTGGCCGAGAAGTTCAGCGGAGAATGGTGGCCGCTCGCCGTCTTTGCCAGCACCCTGGCGGTCATTTCGCTGGTCAGCGTATCGCTGCTGGGCCGCTATCGCCAAGCCAATGCAGAGGCCGCGCCGGCCTAGAAGGGCGGCTGGGGCCGGCGCCGTCGACAGCCGCTCACGGCGATTGCCTTCTTTTCCGCGAGCGGGTGCGCCGGAAGCGCCGCCTGCTCGCCTTTCTCTGCGCCTCCGCCCGAAAAGCGCCGATCCGACAAAAAATAGCTTTACAGCTTAGCATTCTCAATTAATCATCTTCTGAAATATCACAGGATGATCTGATGATTCGCAAGGATGCAGAACTGCAGGAGCAGGGGTTGACCGTCAGCCGCGACGAATTGCTGGACCATGGCTCGGACGACGGTTTCCGCGACATGCTGCATGACATGCTGTCGGTCTTTGCCGGGCTGGAGCATATGCGCGACCGCTTCGGCACCTTTCTGGGCCTGTCGGGGCCGCAATACACGATCCTGGCGGCGATCCGGCAGTTCCAGGGCGAGAAGGGCGTCGGCGTGAAGGAACTGGCCGACCATCTTGGCCTGTCCGGCGCCTTCATCACCATCGAGACCAAGCGGCTGGCGAAGCTCGGGGTGATCCACAAGAAGACCAATCCCGCGGACCAGCGCCGGGTGAACCTGACCCTGACCCCGCGCGGTGTCGCGCTGCTGCTGCAGCTTGCCCCGTTGCAGCGCGAGGTGAACGACACGCTCTTCGAACCGCTCTCGGCCCAGGATTTCCGCCTGCTCTGCAAGATCATGCGCCGGATGCGGGCAAGCGCCGGGCGCGCGGCCACGCTGGCCGATTACCTGCTGGACGATGGAAAGGACGAGAAATGACCGTCACCGACCCGCTCGCCTTGCGCCGGACCCTCGGCCAGTTCCCGACCGGCGTCTGCATCATGACCGCCCGTCTCGGCGACGAGTTGCTGGGCATGACGATGAGCTCGTTCAATTCGCTGTCGCTTGATCCGCCGCTGGTGCTGTTTTCCATCGACCGCAAGGCCCGCGGCCTGCCGGCATGGGAGGCGGTAGAAAGCTATGCCGTCCATGTGCTGGCCGAGAACCAGCAGGCGCTGTCCAACCGCTTTGCCCGGCCGGGCGCGAAATGGCAGGGGGTGGATTACCGGCCCGGCCATGGCGGGGCGCCTCTGCTGCCCGGCGCCGCGGCTGTCTTCGAATGCGATGCCCATGCCCGCTGCGACGGCGGCGACCATGTGCTGTTCCTTGGCCGGGTCCGCTGCTTTGCATCCCATCCCGAGCGGCCGCCGCTGGTCTTTGCGCAGGGCCGCTATGCCTCGCTGCACCAGGGCGAGGCGGCGCCGTCGCTCTGGCCGCTCGACATCCATTACTGACAATCACCAACAGGAGAGCCTGATGTTCAAGACCGGACAGCAACATGTCGAATCCTTGCGCGATGGGCGCAGGGTTTTCATCAACGGCGCCGAGGCCGGGGATGTGACCGAACACCCCTCGTTCCGGCGAACCGTTCAATCGGTGGCGCGGATGTATGATTTCCAGTCGCGCCCGGAAAACCTGGACCTGATGACCTTCGAGACCGATACCGGGTTTCGTGCCAACCGGATCTGGCAGTTGCCGCGCAGCTATGCCGATCTGGTCGAGCGCCGCCGGGCGCTGGAGGCCTGGACAGAACTGCATGGCGGTTTCCTGGGCCGGGCGCCCGATCACGTCGCCTCGTGCATCGCCGGCATGTATATGGGGCTGCCGCTATTCGAGGCGCATGACCCCGCCCGCGCCAAGGCGCTGTCGGATTACTATCACTATGCGCGCGACAACGAACTTTACCTGACCTATGTGATCATCAACCCGCAGGCGGACCGCTCGAAAGCCGCGCATGAGCAGGCCGATCCGTTCCTGACCGCCGGCGTCGTGGATCAGGACGCCGAGGGCATCACCGTGCGCGGCGCCAAGATGCTGGCCACCGGCGGCATCGTCGCCAACGAGGTCTTCGTGACCTGCATCCAGCCCCTGCGCGAGGGCGAGGAACGCTATGCGATCTCTTTTGCCATCCCGATGAACGCCAAGGGGCTGAAGATCCTGTCGCGGAAATCCTACGAGGAGCATGCCGGAAACGTCTTCGACTATCCGCTGGCCTCGCGTTTCGACGAGAACGACGCGGTGCTCTATTTCGACGACGTGAAGGTTCCGTGGGACCGGGTCTTCGTCAACCAGGATCTCAAGCTCACCTCGGGCCAGTTCCACGCCACCCCGGCGCATGTCTATCAGAACTATCAGGCGCAGATCCGGCTGATGGTGAAGATGCGCTTCCTGATGGGCATCGCGCGCAAGATCGCCGAGACCAACGGCATCATCGCCTTCCCGCAGGTGCGCGAGACGCTGGGCCAGCTTGCCGCGCAATGCACCATGGTCGAGGCTTTCGTCCATGCGCTGGAGGCCAAGGGCAAGATGGTCAACGGCTATTATGTGCCCGACGGCTCGATGCTGTATTCGGCGCAGGTGCTGACGCAGCAGAACTACAATGCCTTCATCGGCGCGCTGCGCGATCTGGCCGGCGGCGGGCTGATCATGCTGCCCTCGTCGCTGGAGGATTTCGGCAATCCCGAACTGCGCGCCCTGATCGGCAAGACCCAACAATCGCCCACCACCGATTCCGAGGGGCGGGTGAAGTTCTTCAAGCTGGCCTGGGATGCGATCGGCTCGGAATTCGCCTCGCGTCACACCCAATACGAGATGTTCTATGCCGGCGCGACCTTCGTGACCAAGAACCACTCGTTCCGCACCTTCGACTGGGACGGTGCCACCGGCCTCGTGGACCGGATGCTCGACAGTTACTCCCTGGAGGCCGAGCTGGCCCAGGTTTCGCAATAGCCCAATTCCGCAGCAAAGGAGGCATTCATGGCCATCGACAAGGAACACAAGGAATTCCACGCCATCGACATGGAAACCGAGGGCTGGCACACGCCGCCGGGCTATCCGGCCGGCATCCAGCAGAAGATCCTGGCCGGCAGGCTGGACGAAGAGGCCAAGGTGGGCAATCGCACCCGGCTGCTGCGCTTTCAGCCCGGCGTCTTTACCACCGCGCCTTTCGTCCATGACTACTGGGAAGAGGTCTATCTCGTCTCGGGCGACCTGACCGTGGGCAATGACGAGAACGGGGATGGCGGCGAATCCTTCCAGCCCAACACCTATGCCTGTCGTCCGCCGGGGGCCTATCACGGCCCGTTCAAGTCCGAGAACGGCTGCGTGCTGATGGAGATCCACTATTACGATCAGGACAAGTGATGGAGCCCGTCTCCGTTCTGGCCCGCCGCATGGCGGCGGGCGAATTGTCCGGCACGGCGCTGGCATCGGCTTGCCTGGACCGCATCCTTGACGGCGATGGCGAGGGACGCCGCACCTTTACCATGATCGACCCCGACCGCAGCCTTGCCATGGCCGGCCTGGCCGACCGGATGCGGGCCGAGGGGCGGGCTTCGTCGCCGCTGGCCGGGGTGCCCGTCTCGATCAAGGCGCTGTTCGACATCCAGGGCAAGGTGACGACGGCCGGGGCCAGGGTGATGGAGCAGGCGCCGCCCGCCCGTGCCGATGCCGAGGCGGTGCGACGGCTGCGCATGGCCGGGATGGTGGTGATGGGCCATACCAACATGACCGAATTCGCCTATTCCGGGCTGGGGCTCAATCCGCATTACGGCACGCCCGGCAATCCGGCCGATCGCAGCCGCATTCCGGGCGGGTCGTCCTCGGGGGCGGCGGTTTCGGTCGCGGACGGCATGGCGGCGGTCGGGCTGGGCACCGATACCGGCGGCTCGTGCCGTATCCCGGCGGCGCTCTGCGGCCTTGTCGGCTTCAAGCCCACGGCGCGGCGGGTGCCGCGCAGCGGCGTGTTCCCGCTGTCGCACAGCTTCGATTCCGTAGGGCCCATCGCCCGGACGGTCGAATGCTGCGCCCTCGTGGATGCCGCGCTGGCGGGCGAGCCGATCGCCGCACCGGATGCCGCGCCGCTGTCGGGGCTGCGCTTCGCGGTGCTGGAGAATTACGTCACCGAGGACATGGATGACGCCGTCGCCCGCGCCTTCGAGGCCTCCCTGCGCCGGATCGAGGCTGCAGGGGCACGGCTGACCCGCATCCGCCTGCCCGACCTGGACCGGCTGCCGGAGTTGAATGCCCGCGGCGGCATCGTCGCGGCCGAGGCGCTGGAGCGGCACCGCGAGCGCCTGGCGCGGTGCGAGGCCGGCTATGACCCGCGCGTTGCCATCCGCATCCGCAAGGGCGAGACCCTGCGGCCGGGCGAATATGCGAGCCTGCTGGAAGCCCGCCTTGCCATGATCGGCCGGGCGAACGGGATCACCGCGGATTTCGCGGCGGTGCTGATGCCGACCGTTCCGATCATCGCGCCCGAGACAGCGGCGCTGGAGGCCGACGACGCGCTTTTCGGCGCGACCAACCTGCTGGCGCTGCGCAATCCGACGGTGGCGAATTTCCTGGACCGCTGCGCGATCTCGCTGCCGCTTCCCGTCGACGGCCTGCCGGTGGGGTTGACGCTGATGGGCGAAACCCTGGCCGACCGCGACCTGCTTGCGTTCGCGCGCGGCGTCGAACGGGTGCTGGCCGCCTGAACCGGCGTTCCCGGCGCAGCCAGCCGGGGATCAGCCGCGCAGGTTCTGCTGGGTCAGGTTCTTGTGGAAGGCCGAGATATGCTCGCGCATCGCCTTCTCGGCCGCCTCGGGGTCATGCGCCCGGATGCCCTCGACGATGGCGGCATGCTGCTCGCAGACGCGCAGGTTGTGGTCGGGCGCGCGCAGCGACAGGAACCAGAACCGCAGCGAGCGGTCGTGCAGGTTGCCAAGGAACTCGGCAAGGATGGTGTTGCCGGCGATGCCGCTCAGCAGCCGGTGGAAGTCCCGGTCGCATTCGATCATCTGCTCCAGGTCGTGGTCCTGCGCGGCCCGCCATGTCGCGGCGACATTGGCGTCGAGCTGGGCGATTTCCTGCGGCGTGGCCTTTTGCGCCGCCCAGTTCGCCGCCTGAGCCTCGTTCAGAAGCCGCATCTCGATGATCTCGACCAAGCTGTCCATGCTGATCGGCGCGACCACCACGCCCTTGCGCGGCATCACCTCGACCAGGCCGTCGACCGTCAGCCGGTCGATGGCCTGAAAGACCGGGGTGCGGCCGATCTGAAGCTGCTCGGCCAGGTCGGCCACGGTCACCGCCTCGCCGGGGCGCAATTCGCAACTCACGATCCGCTTCTTGATTGCCTCATAGGCTTGGTCGCGCAGGGACAGTTTCCTGACCCCGCGTTTCGGTCCTTGCCGCGAATCCTCGATGACGGGATCGGAGTTGCGATCCATTGGGGCCTCGATGCTGTTAGCCGCTGATCGGCAGTTCCTTGATTTCATAGACCAGATGCAGTTTGCGGGAAAGCACCGGGTCCTCCAGCTCGCATTCGAAGACCTTGCCTGGCCGGATTCCCCCGATGGCGGGCGTGGTTCCGCCCAGGATCGCGGTGCCGTCGGGAAGGTCCGCGCCCTGGGTGTAGCGTGCGATGACATCCGCCGGGTCCAGCAGCCCGGCCACCGTGCCCTCTTGATAGAGGCTGCGCTTGCCGTCCGCGGTCAGCCAGCTGCGGATGATCAGCGAATCCCAATGCGGCGCCACCTCGTCGAAGGGCCAGACCTCGGCGCCGACCGGCTTGTCGCACATCTGCTTGGACACGGTGATGCCGTAGGTCTCGACCTCGCGGTCGGTATGGTCCGAGCCGATGCCGACATAAAGCTTGCCGCCCTGCGCGATGATCACCGTCTCGACCTCGCCCGAAGAGGCGCTGCCGTTGCATTCGATCCGCCCCCCGGTCGTCAGCCGATTCGCCGCGACGCGGTAGAAGGTCGGGGTCGTCTCGGGACGTTTCACCCCCAGCGCCTCCAGTTCGCGGATGTGATGCTCCATCGCCTCCTTGTCGCGCCCGGCCCAGCCCGCGATGACCAGGTCGTTGATTTCAAAGCATAGCGGTGTGCTGCCCGACAGGCTTGCGACATTCATGTCGATTTTCAAGGGATGCTCCTTTGCTTGGCAGTTTTCCCAAGATGCGGGCGCCGGCCGGCTGAAAGGGTTTGCGAACGTGCCTGGCCGACATTCCGTCTTGACGGGTCCAGCATTAATGTGCTTGTGATATTTTACAAGATGAAAATATATCGCAACGGACTCGCCAACAGGGAACCTCACCATGCCGAAACCCAAGTTTCGACTTGCCATGACTGCTGCCGCCGCAGCCGCGCTGATGACCGGCGCGGGCTGGGCGCAGGACAAGCCCGCCCGCCTCGACCTGGGGGTATTCACCTTCCTGTCGGGCCCCTCGGCCGCCTATGGCCTGCCGGGCAAGCAGGGCGCCGAATTGATGATCGAAAGGATCAATGCCCAGGGCGGCATCGGCGGCGTGCCCGTCTCGGCCACCTATGTCGATGAGGCGCAGGGCGCCGAAGGCGTGATCGCCGAATATCGCCGCCTTGCCGAAGGCGGCAGGGCACAGGCGATGATCGCGGCGCTGTCCTCGGGCAATTGCCTGGCGCTGTCGCCGCTGGCCGACCAGCTGAAGATGCCGACCATCGGCTGGAACTGCGACACCCACCAGCTTTTCCTCAAGGACCAGCCGGATTATTTCTATCGCCCGAACGGCAACACCATCGCCGAGTTCATGGCCTATACGCTGTATTTCCTGCAGCAGCATCCCGAGGTGAAGCGGGTCGCCATCATCAACCCGGACTATGCCTTCGGCCATGATGCGGCCGAGATCGTCAAGGCCACGCTGAAGGCGGTCAGGCCCGAGGTCGAGATCGTGGCCGAACTCTATCCCAAGCTCGGCGCCTCGACCTACCAGACCGAGATCTCGCGCCTGTCGGCGGCGCGGCCGGATGTCGTGTTCTCGAACCTCTGGGGCGGCGATCTGGAGAATTTCGTGCGCCAGGCCGGCCCGCGCGGCCTGTTCCGGCAAAGCGCGGTGGTGCTGGCGCTGGGCGAGACGGTGATGCAGCGGGTCGACCTGCCCGAAGGCACCATCGTCGGCGTGCTGGGCGACGGCTGGTGGATGTCGCCCGATGCAAGGACCATCGGCGAGGCCGCGCCCTTTGCCGCCGCCTATCGCGAGAAATACGGCAGCGATCCGGTCTTTCCCACCATCAAGATGGCCAACAGCCTGATCGTGCTGAAAGCCGCCTATGAAAAGGCCATCTCGGACAATGACGGCGCCTGGCCCGATCGCGAGCAAGTCGTCGCCGCGCTGGAAGGGCTGTCGGTCCAGACCCTGACCGGCACGACCACCTTCCGCGACGACAATGACGGCGTGGTCGACCAGGTGATCGGCACCGTCGGCAGGGCCGAGGGCGTCGACCGGCCGGTGATGACAGGGATGGTGCGCTATGACGGCGAGGCGCTGCTGGCGCCGGTGGGGCAGGATCCCATCGCCTGGATCGGCACGCTGACGCCCGATTTCCTGGCCGACCTGCCCCGGCCGGGTAGCTATAACTAGCGCCTCGTGCCGGGCCGGCCATGGCCGCCCGGCACGCCTTCCATTCCGATACATCAGCAGGAAGGGTCATGTTCCAGACCATCGTTCCACTTTTCGTGGATGCCCTTGCCAATGCCGCGCTCATCTTTTTCGTGGCGTTCGGGCTGACACTCGTCTTCAGCGTCCTGCGCATCCTGAATGTCGCGCATGGCAGCTTCTATTCCATCGGCGCCTATGTTTCGGCCAGCATCGGCCTGTGGATCGTCAGCGCCGGCCTCAACCCCTGGCTGACCTTTCCGGCGTTGCTGGTTTCGGCGGCGCTGGTGGCGGCGCTTTTCGGCCCGCTGATCGAGCGGACGCTGGTCCAGTGGACCTATGGCCGCGGCGAGGCGGTGCAGATCCTGATGACCTTCGGCCTGTTCCTGATCCTCGAGGATTTGCAGCGGCTGGTCTTCGGCGTCTCGTCCTATTACGAGGACACGCCGGTGGCGCTGCTGGGCAGCATCGAGATCGGCGGCATCATCTACCTGAACTATCAGCTTTTGCTGATCGCGCTGGCCGTCGTGGCGCTGGTCGCGATGCGGGTGTTCATCGGCCATACCCGCATGGGCCGGCTGCTGGCGGTGGTGGTCGCCGACCGCGAGATATCCGAGGCGCTGGGCATCGACACGCGGCGGATGTTCACCATCGCCTTCACGCTGGGGATCTTTCTCGCGGCGCTTGGCGGTGCCTTGGCGACGCCGACCGCCGGGGTCGCGCCGGGCCTTGGCGCCGACACCATGGTCCTGGCCTTTGCGGTCGCCGCCATCGGCGGGCTGGGCCAGGTCGAGGGCGCGGCACTGGCCGCGGTCATCGTCGCGGCGGCCCGCGTGCTGGCGATCTATTTGTTCCCGGCACTGGATGCGGTGGCGCCCTATCTCGTGATGCTGATCGTGCTGCTGGTCCGGCCCTATGGCCTGTTCGGCAAGCCTGCCATCCGGAGGATCTGAGCGATGCGCAAACCCATTCCCCTGCTTGTCGCGGCGCTGGCGCTGCTGCTTCTGGTCCCCGTGGCCTTTCCCCACCTGAAATTCGTCATCACGCTGGCGGTGGCCAAGGGCTTCGCCGCCCTCGGCGTCGCGCTTTTGCTGCGGGGCGGGCTGATCTCGCTGGGCCATGCGATGTATTTCGCCATCGGCGCCTATGCGACGGCCTTTCTGGGCAGCAAGGCGGGGGTAAGCGACCTCGTGCTGCTGCTGGTCGCCTCGACGGCGGTCGCGGCGCTGGCGGGGCTGGTCTTCGGCGCCTTCCTGGTGCGCTACCGGGCGATCTTCTTCGCCATGCTGAACCTTGCCGTGTCGATGGTGATCTTTGCCCTGACCTCCAAGCTCTACGGCATCACCGGCGGCACGGACGGGTTGCGCGTCGCGGTTCCGACCGTGCTGGGCTGGGCGCCGGGCAAGGCGGCCTTCGACGGTTTCCTGTTTTATCTCTGCATCCTGCTGATGGTGGTGCTGGGCTGGCTGGTGCATCGCTATCTGCAAAGCCCGCTGGGCCATGCCCTGTCGGCGATCCATACCAACGAGGTCCGGCTGGAATATCTGGGGGTCTCGGCCTGGCAGACCCTGCTGACCTCCTACACCATCTCGGCGGCGCTGGCGGGCCTGGGCGGCGCGCTGGCCGCCATGAGCATCGGCCACGTGCTGCCGGAGTTCGCCTTCTGGACCGAATCCGGCCATCTGGTGCTGACCGCCGTGCTGGGCGGCATCGGCGGGGTCGCCGGGGCCTTCATCGGTTCGGTCTTCCTGGAGATCCTGCATACCGTCGCCGTGGGGGTGGCCGCCGAGGCCTGGAACCTCATCATCGGCCTGGCGCTGATCGGCGTCATCTTCTTCCTTCCCCGCGGCATCTACGGCCTGATCGAGGCTCGTCGCGGCTCGACCAAGGAGACCGGACTGTGACCAGCAATTCCGCATCCGCGCAGCCGCTTCTGCGGGCCGAGGATCTTGCGATCTCCTTCGGTGCGATCAAGGCTGCCGATGGCGTGGACTTCGCCCTGCAAAGGAACGAGTTCGTCGCCATCATCGGGCCGAACGGCGCCGGCAAGACCACCTTCCTGAACCTTGTGACCGGCTATCTGAAACCGCATCGCGGCAATGTCTGGCTGGACGGGCGGCCCATCACGCGGATGGCGCCGCGGCGCATCTCGCGCCAGGGCATCGCCCGCGCCTTCCAGATCCCGCAGCTTTTCACCGATCACAGCCTGATCGACAACCTGATGCTGGCCATCGCTGCGCGCGAAGGCATCTGGCAGGGGCTGACGCCCCTGAACCGCAGGGCCTATCGCGACGAGGCGATGGAGGTGCTGGAGCTGCTGGGCCTTGCCGCCGATGCCGAAACGATGACCGGCACATTGCCCGAGGGCCTGCGCAAGCTTGCCGACATCACGCTGGCCTTTGCTCTGAACCCCAAGCTGCTGGTGCTGGACGAGCCGACTTCGGGCGTGTCCTCGATCGAGCGTTTCCGCATCATGGAGACGCTGATGAACGCCATGCGCCGTCGTGGTCTCTCGGCGCTTTTCGTCGAGCACGACATGGAAGTGGTGCAGAAATACGCCGACCGGGTGGTGGTCTGGAACGCCGGCCATGTCATGGCCGAGGGAACACCCGCCGAGGTGATGAGCAATCCCGAGGTTCTGGAAAGCGTCGTGGGGGTGGTGTGATGCTGACGGTCAGGAATCTGAAGGTCGAGATCGCGGGGGTCGAGGTGCTGCGCGATGTCGGCTTCTCGCTGGCGGCGGGAAAGGCCACGGTGATGGTCGGGCGCAACGGGGCGGGCAAGACCACGACCCTGCGCGCGATCATGGGGCTTTTGCCGTGGAAGGCCGGCTCGGTTCGCATCGACGGAACGGAACTGGGGCCGCTGCCGGGACACGCCCGCGCCGGGCTTGGGATCGGCTATGCCCCCGAGGACCGGCGCCTGATCGCCGATTTCACGGTCGAGGAGAACATCCTTGTCCCCGCCCTGGTGCGGCGGATGTCCGCGGCGGAGCGCACGCGCAGGCTGGACGAGGTCTACAGCCTGTTGCCGCAACTGGCGGTTATGCGGGCGCGGCCGGGCGGCGGCGTGTCGGGTGGGCAGGGCAAGATCGTGGCGCTGGGCCGGGCGTTGATGCTGGCCGACAAGGTGCTGCTGCTGGACGAGCCGTTCCAGGGCCTGGCCCCCGCGCTGGCGCTGGAATATGCCCGCACCCTTGCCCATCTGCACAGCAACAAGCGCGATATCGCCATTCTGGTCACGGAATCCAGCCCCAAGCTGCTGAACTCCATCGCCGATGCGACCTTGCATATCGAGCGCGGCGAAATAGAAAGCCTTGCGTCGCTTGGCGATATCGGAGGATTGCAGCATGCTTGAAGCCATGCGCATCATCCTGGAACACTGGCAACAGGGCAATGCATTTGCGACCTTGCCGGACGAGACAAGGTCGAAAGTCGGCCCGGAAACCCTTGCGGGACCTGAACAGGCAGCTGGGTGCAGCGGGCATTCTGCCGAGCCCCTCCCAGCGCGGTCGTTGCTAGCTGACGATCGTGCGGCTCTGGCGTTCGGTTCAACAGACATCGTTTCAGGACGCGGCCACAGATGCCGAAGCCCCCGTGGAGAGGCTGATGGGGCGGACCGCCGTCCTGCTGCCGGCCTGGACCCTGACCCGTGGTTGAGGCGATGAGAGGCGCGGCCTTCATCGTTGCCATGCCGGCGTGGTGACTGAGGTTTGGATCCCCAGCCGAGCATAACGTCGGCCATCTCCCTCGCGCCAAGCTGGAACGGGCCGGCTTCCATCGGCAGCTGGACCCAACCAACAGCCTGAACCCCGATATTGGCCAGACCTCGGGATCCATGCCTTGGTGCTGAATTCGTGGGTTCAGACCCAGTATTTTCTGCATATCGATCATTTGGGAGAGATCCGTGCGTTCCTGCCGAATGTCGTGGAGGTCTCGGCTTGCAAGACGGCCGGATAGCGGAGCGAGCAGGCGCTCTGCGCATCGCCCAAAGGCCATCGGCTGCGCGACCGGGAAACCCCGCGTTGGGAAGTCATTGCCAGCGAGGTGTTCCTTGTCCCGTCGAGAGGGACCGGCGCCGAACTCGACGTCTACTTCCAGGGGAAGCTCTCAGGCAGAGGGGGTGATCGTCGCATGTGGATACAGTCCGTCGGCCGGGAAAGCCTTCTCGACATGGTGTCCGACGGCTTCTGCGTGGCATTGCTGCTGTCTTCGGCGGCCCAGCAGAGACGCGAGGGCGTCGGGTCCGTCCCCCTGGCGGAACTCCAGGAGCCGGTCAGGTTCAGCGCGGTATGCTCTCAACCCCACGCGAACCCGGTCGCACGGCGGCTCCTTGAAATGGCACGCCGGAAGGCCGGAAATCGCGGACCAGAAAATGGCCTGATAGCCTTGCGATGAGCCGGTCCGCCTGTCTCGCCTCGCCTTTGCATACCCCCGATCCGTGATGACGAGGCGCTCCGGCATCGGTGCGACGACGGGCGTCCTTCCGGATTCACGCCCAAGGATCTGCCCGTAAGCGACAAGATCGAGAAACGGCGCCGCGGGCAGTTCGATGGCCAGTTTCATCGGCTTGTCATCGGCAACGGGTCCGAGCTTCAGCTTTACCATGATCAACCTCCCTGTGGTTCCAGGACCAAATCCCGCGTCACCGGAATCCCGACCGGAAAGCCCTGCCGGATGGTCAGGGTCGGCGCGATCTGCAACCGGCGCTCGACGATTTGCTGGCCGGCATCGGTGATGATCCCGTCGGCGCGCTCGCGGGTGGCGCGGACCAGGGGATCGTTGTCCTTGCTGCCAATCTCGGTGCCGATGGCGAGAACGGTCGAGAGACCGGCAGCCTTGGACATTTCCGCACAGCGGTAATCGACGCCGTCCTCGAGCCCGGTAAAGTCCTGCGCATCGGTGCCCGGCGAGCGTTCCAGCACCAGGGAGCGGCCATCGGGAAAGATCAGCCTACAAGACCTCTTGCGAGACCTCTTGCGAGGCGATGGCGCGGTCTGGGACCTGGCGCAGGACGGCGGGCTGCTGAACGAACAGGAATACAAGCCCCAGGGCATCCATGTGCTGTTCGTCTCGTCGCTGCGCCCCTATACGGTGATGACCACCGGCAAGCAGGTGGCCGGGCTCGGCGATGTCGCCGGGCTCAAGCTGCGCGCCAACGGGGCGGCGATGGAGAAGGCGGTGCGCGTACCCTCGCCCGAGGCCTATGGCGGCGCCGGCCTCGGCATCTCCGAGGCGGCGATCTTCCTGCGGGCCATGACAGAATCGGGCGGTGCGGTGCAGGCGGCCTCGGCCATTCATCTCGACATCCTCTGCCTCGCGCCCATCGTTCTGTTCGGCACCGAGAAGCAACGCCAGCGCATGTTGCTGCCGATGATCCAGGGCAGGGCCATGGCCTGTTTCGGCATCACCGAACCCGATGCCGGGCTGAACATCACCAAGCTGAAGACCCGCGCCATGCGGCAGGTGTTGCGGGAACAGTTCGCCGCCGGCGTCTGCCGCCGCACCGAATGGGCCGCCCTGCGGGTGCGGCCGAGGCCCGCATCACCCCGGTGCTCTCGATCGAGGAGACTGCCGCGCATCTGCATCTGCGCGCCCGCGCCCGCGCCACGCTGGCCGCGCGCGAGGGCGTGCTGCAGTCCGGGGTTGCGCCGCGCTTCAGCCGCACGCCAGGATGGTTCCGCGACCGGCCGGCGCCGCCGGGGCGCTGCGGGGCTGGGGCGTGACGAACGACGAACTGGCCGGGCTGCGGCAGGCCGGGCTACTACTGAACAGGATGGAATGAGGAGCGATATGGCGGATCTGGATGGAAAGGTGGCGCTGGTCACTGGCGGAACGGGCGGCATCGGCCGCGGTGTGGCGATGGCACTGGCTGGGCGCGGCGCCCATGTGGTGATCAACGGCCGCAGCCCCGAGAAGGCCGCGGCGGCCATTGCCGAGATCGAAGCGTTGGGGGCCAAGGCGGTGTTCGCGCCCGGCGATGTGCGGGACAAGGCCGACATGGAAGCGGCGGTGGAAACCGCCGTGCAGGCCTTCGGCGGACTCGACATCGTGGTGCCGAACGCCGGCGGCAGCGATGACGAGGCACGCTCGCCCGAGGTGCGGGGGCCGTTCCCAGGCATCGACCTCGAGCAGGTGGCGGGCTTCGTCGGCCGCGCCCTGCTGGGCAAGCTGCGGGTGGTGCAGGCCGCGATCCCCGCTCTGCGTCAGCGCGGCGGCGGATCGGTGGTCTTCGTCACCTCCGAGGGTGGCCGGGTGCCGACCCCAGGCCAGACCGGCATCTCGGCCTTCTCGGCCGGGCTGATCCAGGTCAGTAAACTGCTCTCCAGGGAACTCGCGCCCGAGAAGATCCGGGTAAACTGCGTCTGCGTCACGCTGGTGCGCAACTCGCCCTCCTGGGAGGCGGCGTTCGAGCGCGAAGGCGCTGTCTCGGAACATCACCGCAAGCAGTATCAGCGCGTCATCCAACGCAGCCCGCTGGGGGTGGCGGCGCCTACGGATATCGGCAATGTCGTGGCCTTCCTGGCCTCGAGCGATGCGGATTACCTGACGGGCGCCGTGCTCAGCCCCACCGGCGGGCTGACCCTGCACTGAGACGGTCGCGACAGCAACGAGGAGGGAGGAGCGGATATCGGGGCGGTTTGCCCGGCGCAGGATCGCGGACCGATGGGGTCAATCGCGTGATCGCCTGGGTGAATGCCGCCACTCCTCATGCGATCGCCTTCGTTGCGAGGGTGTCTTCCGGTTGCCGCATGCGATCAACGCCGGGCAGCGCTTCGTCGGTCGCGATTGCGCCTTTCCGGCGATCTGGGGCACCTCCTCCGGCCTATGGCGTGCCTCGCCGTATTTCTTCGTCCCGACTTGGGCCGGATAGCGGTGGGCGCAGGCGCTCTTTGCCAGCACGCTCCTGATCCGGGCATTGCCGGTGCGCGTGATCCTGCCGTCTCCGGTGGAGCGTTTCGAAGGCGCCGATCCAGGATAGGCCATAAATTGGCGTCGGTTCGCAGACGACACCTATCGCCGATCTCGACCACGAAGGCAGCGGCGCAGATCAGCCTGACGTTCCTCCGGCATCCCTGGCCGCGCCACGGCGGGGAGCCAGCGCCCAATCGTGCAAGGCGTCCCCGTGGCGGCCCTTCCGCGGTGCCACGACGTGCCGGCCTTGAAATATCCAAGCCGAGAAAGACGATGTCATGCCCGTCCCTGGTTGGTTCCTCATGGCATGAGGATCGGCTCTTGGCGCAACCTGCGCTGATACGCTGCCGGTGGAGGCCAAATCCCTCATCATTCGAGCGTCCCCAAAGGAGCATAGTTACATAAAACTCAAAGATCCATGCGAAGCATAATTCAGGATCTTTGCGACGGCACCGAGTGCCGGTCCATGTTTTCACGGCGTTATGGGCGGCGAGAGCGAGTGGCGCGTGTCGTCGGTGGGACTGGCAACAGAGATTGGCAGGTCCATGTCCGGCAGAATCTGGGCTCCGAACGTCAGGCTTCCTGTCTTCATGTGGCAGGTGAAGGACGACTGGCTCATCAACAACCCGAGCGACGGGCAGGGCGCGTTCGACGCCTTGGGCAGCACCGACAAGGAGCTGCACTGGATCGAGGGCACCACCAAGCACTGCGAGGAGGGCTACCATTGGTTCGGCCGCCACCCCGAGAAGGCGCTGGCATACCTCGCCAGGTATATGGGCTAAGCTCGCGCTGAAGCGCCGCGGCGGTGCGTCAAGGTCAGAGCCGCCGCTGCGACCCGTTCCGCGCCGAGCTTGCCGCCAAATCATTGATCAGGGAAATTGATCATCGGGGGGGAGCGCCTTGCTGACGGTCGATCCACGGGGTGCAATCCATGTCCTATGACGTTGCCGCGGTGCGGCGGCTTTCCCCGGCGGTAGAGCGGATGACCTGTCCGGATGCGGGCTTTCAGTCACCGCTGTCGGTGCCGGTGAAAGAGCGGCTCGAGGCGTTCATCGCCTGGTTTTTCGACACTGCCGGTCCCAAGTCCGAATGGCTTGCCGGCATGGAGGCGGTGCGCGGCCAAACGGCTGCATTCGTGAATGCCGCCCGCGAAGAGATCTCAACACTTCGGAGGCGATGACCATCGCCGCCAACGCCCTGCCGCTGGCCACCGGGGACGAGGTGCTGATGCTGGAGGGCGATCATCCCAACAATGCCTAAACCTGTCCCGCAAGGGCGCCGAGACCCGCTTCCTGCCGATGCCCCAGGTCGTGGACGAGGTCGTGGACGGCGCCTTTTTCGAGCGGCACCTGGGCGAGCGGACCCGCACCGTCCCGATGTCGCTGGTGGCCTTCCATGCCGGGCATCCGTTCGATGTCGAAAGTGTCGGTCGGCTGTGCCGGGAACGCGGGATTTTCTTCGTGGTGGACGTGATGCAGGGCATCGGTGTCGTGCTGGTGGACGTCAAGAAGATCGGCGTCCCCTTCGTCGGCTCGGGCACGCGCAAGGGGCTGTTGCTGCCGCAGGGGCTGGGCTTTCTTGACTGGAACTGCGAGGTGGTCGATGCTCGGCCCAGCTACATGGCCGCGATCACGCGGGAGAACCCGCCCGCCGACCTGATCGCGCGGCATGACAACATGGTCATCGCCAGCACCGCCCGCCGGTTCGAGATCGGCAATTTCAACCTGCCCGCCGTGCCGGGGCTGGGCGGGGCGCTGGAACTGCTGGAGGGCATCGGCGTCGCCGAGATCCAGGAGCAGGAAGGTTTCCGGCCATGAACAGCCCCGTTCCCGCGGACCCCGTCATCAGGCTGATCGAGGCCAACAAGCATTACGGCAATTTCCACGCGATGTGAGCCTGGAGCCCGCGAAGGGCGTAAAAGATCATCATCTGCGGCCCCTCGGGCTCGGGAAAATCGACTCTGATCCGCTGCATCAACCGCATCGAGCGGCACGACAGCGGCGAGATCTTGGTCGATGGCCACCGGCTGACCGGCGACACCAAGGACGTCGCCGCCATCCGCCGCGAGGTTGGCATGGTCTTCCAGCCCTTCAACCTGTTCCCGCATTGACCATCTTGGAAAACTGCACCATCGCCCCGCGCAAGTCGCGCGGCCTCGGCAAGGCCGAGGCGGAGGAGCGCGCCATGCATTGCCTGACCAAGGTGCGCATCCCGGCCAGCTTTCCGGCGGCCAGCAGCAGTACGTCGCCATCGCGCGGGCGCTGTGCATGCAGCCGCGGGTGATGCTCTTCGACGAGCCGACCTCGGCGCTGGACCCCGAGATGGTCAAGGAGGTGCTCGACACCATGGTGGAACTGGCCGCGGAGGGCATAACCATGCTGTGCGTCACCCATGAGACGGGTTTCGCGCGGCAGGTCGCCGACCGAGTCGTCTTCATGGATCGCGGCGAAAAGATCGAGGAAACGGTGCCCGGCGTTTTCTTCGCCAACCCGCAAAGCCCGCGCGCGGAAGTCCTTGCAGCAGGTCATTCACTGATCCGTACGACCTCTGCCCCATTCAAGCGGCTCCCCCGGGCATGTCAGATAGGCCATGATCATCCGCCGGCACTGGGCCGCGAGCCTTGCGGTCGGCAGG
>NZ_VCBQ01000054.1:0-33368 GCF_006386455.1 Paracoccus sp. FO-3
CAGAGCCCCCCGCCCCACCCCGCGAAGAATGCGCTGCATCCGAAGTACTCCCATTGCTCTGGAAGCAGAGCGACAATGGCGACGGCCCGCTCGTTCTTCCATGCGCTGCTCGGCGACCACGGGAACGCTGTTTACGGTGATGGACCGAGATCCAGCGCTCCAGCAATATCCCGGCTGATCGCTCGCCTTGCCAAGACCAAAAGATGCCCGCAGGCCACCAAAGCGGCGACGCAGCCCCTGGCGACGCCGGCAAGGGATGAGCGCCCGAAAGAACACCCTCGGTTTCATCCGGGCAACCCGTGCCGGGCGTATGAGCATCCTTGCGAAGGCCCCGCCGGGCCCAGGCATCCGGCCAGGCGCTGCCTTTTTCCTGTTCAAGCCGCCAGGCAGGCAGAAGGGGTAACATGAAATTCTCGCTCAACCCGCCGCCATCCTTGGGATCAGGTGCGAGTCGCGGCGTCCATCCCCGCGGCAAGGCTGGAAAGCCGCGCAGCCGCGCGGCCCGGCGGTTTTTGCATTGAACGTCCGGCCCGCTTGCGCCTATCGTCCGGCCTGACCGACGAAAGGATGAGGTTCATGGCGATTCAATCGGTGGGCGTGATCGGCGCCGGGCAGATGGGCAACGGCATCGCGCATGTCTTTGCGCTGGCGGGCTATGACGTGCTGATGACCGACATCTCGCGCGAGGCTCTGGACAAGGCCCTGGCCCAGATCGACCACAATCTGGAACGCCAGGTCAGCCGCGGCAAGGTCTCGGCCGAGGACAAGGCCGCGGCGATGCGGCGCATCGCCACCACCATGACCCTGGCCGATCTGGGCAAGACCGACCTGATCATCGAGGCCGCAACCGAACGCGAGACCGTCAAGCAGGCGATCTTCGAGGACCTGCTGCCGCATCTGAAGCCCGAGACCATCCTGACCTCGAACACCTCGTCGATCTCGATCACGCGGCTGGCCAGCCGCACCGACCGCCCCGAGCGCTTCATGGGCTTCCACTTCATGAACCCCGTGCCGGTCATGCAGCTGGTCGAGTTGATCCGCGGCATCGCCACCAACGAAGAGACCTACAAGGCCCTGGTCGAGGTGGTCGAGAAGATCGGCAAGACCTCGGCCAGTGCCGAGGATTTCCCGGCCTTTATCGTCAACCGCATCCTGATGCCGATGATCAACGAGGCGGTCTATACGCTCTACGAGGGCGTGGGCTCGGTCAAATCCATCGACCAGTCGATGAAGCTGGGGGCCAATCATCCGATGGGGCCGCTGGAACTGGCGGATTTCATCGGGCTGGACACCTGCCTTGCGATCATGAACGTGCTGCACGAGGGGCTGGCGGATACGAAATACCGGCCCTGCCCGCTTCTGGTGAAATATGTCGAGGCGGGCTGGCTGGGCCGCAAGACCGGGCGCGGCTTCTACGACTATTCCGGCGAGGAGCCGGTGCCGACGCGCTGAGATCGGGGGCTTTGCCCCCACGCCTCAGGCGCCCCTTGATGGGGCGCATGAGACGTTCCCCCAGGATATTTCCACACGGAAGAAATTCAGGGCTTCCGGCCGATCCTGGGCTCGGTTCCGGCAAGGATGCGGGCGATGTTGGCATGGTGGCGGATGAAGATCAGCACCGCCATGAAAGCCGTCACCGCCGCCATGCGCGTCCCGTCCAGCCCCAGGGCAACGAAGGGCGTCAGCGCCGCCGCGACCAGCGCCGAGAGCGACGAGATCCGGCCGGCCAGCGCCGTCAGCAGCCAGATGCCGCAGGCCGCGAGGCCCAGCCGCCAGTCCAGCGCCAGCAGCGTGCCGAGGAAGGTGGCGACGCCCTTGCCGCCGCGAAAGCCCAGCCAGACCGGGAACAGATGGCCCAGGAAGGCCGCAGCACCCGCGACCAGCGCCGCGTCGGGGCCGGCCAGCCAGCGCGCCAGCAGCACGGCGATCGCGCCCTTGCCGCTGTCCAGGAGCAGCGTGGCCAGCGCCGCCGGCTTGTTGCCGGTGCGCAGCACGTTGGTCGCGCCGATATTGCCCGAGCCGATCCGGCGCAGGTCGCCCAGCCCCAGCGCGCGGGTGATGACGATGCCGAAGGGCACCGAGCCCAGCAGGTAGCCGATGACGGCCCAGAGGATCAGGCTCATGCGTCCTCTCCGAAGACGCGGCGGCCGGCGACCCAGGTGCCCAGCACCCTGCCCTCCATCCGCGCCCCGTCGAAGGGGGTATTCTTCGACTTGGACAGCAGCGTGAAGCGGTCCAGAACGAAGGGCGCGTCCGGGTCGAACAGCACCAGGTCGGCCGGCGCGCCCGCCGCGAGCCGCCCGCCCGGCAGGCCCAGCCGCCGCGCCGGATTGAGCGACATCGCCCGCCACAGCTGCGGCAGGCTCAGCCCGCCCTGGTGGTAGAGCCGCATCGCCGCCGGCAGCAGCGTCTGCAGCCCCACCGCGCCTGGCGCCGCCTCGGCAAAGGGCAGGCGCTTGCTTTCCTCGTCCTGCGGCGTGTGGAAGCTGGCGACGACGTCGATCAGCCCCTCGGCCACCGCCTCGACCATGGCCAGCCGGTCGTCCTCGGCACGCAGGGGCGGGGTGAAGCGGAAGAAGGTGCGATAGCCGCCCACGTCGTATTCGTTGAGCGTCAGGTGGTGGATCGAGATGCCGGCACTGACGTCCAGCCCGCCTTCGCGCGCGCGCCGCAGCGCCGGCAGGCTGGCCGCGACGGTGATCTGGTCGGCGTGATAGCGGGCGCCGGTCATCGCCACCAGCGCCAGGTCGCGGTCCAGCCCCATCACCTCGGCCATGGGCGAGACCGCGGGCAGGCCGTAGAGCGAAGCGAACTTGCCGCCGGTCGCCGCGGCGCCCTTCGACAGGCCCGGATCCTGCGGATGGCCAACGATCAGCGCGCCGAGGCCGCGGGCATAGGTCATGCAGCGCGACAGGAGCCGCGTGTCCGCGACCACCCGCACCCCGTCGGTGAAGGCGACGGCGCCCGCGTCCTGCAGAAAGCCCATCTCGACCATCTCGCGCCCCTCGCGGGCGCGGGTCAGCGCCGCCATGTGGCGGATGTTCACTGGCGCGTCGGCGGCGCGGCGGGTGGCGAATTCCAGCGATTCCGGCGCGTCGATCGGCGGCAGCGTGTCGGGGCGGGCGATCACCGTGGTCACGCCGCCCGCCGCCGCCGCCCGGCCGGCGCTGCGGAAGCTTTCCTTGTGCCGCTCGCCCGGCTCGCCGATCTTGACGCCCCAGTCGATCAAGCCGGGGGCAAGGCACCTGCCGCCGCAGTCGATCAGCTCGGCGCCCTGCGGGGCATCGGCGCCCAGAGCCTCGATCCGGCCGTCGCGAACGGTCAGCGAGCCCTCGCCGACCGATTGCGCCTCGGGGTCGACCAGGCGGGCATTGTGGAAGTGCAGGATCATGCCATCATCTCCGCCGCCTTGGCGCCGCGCTCGGCGCGCAGGTTGCGCGCCAGAAGGTCCATCGCCGCCATGCGCACCGCGACGCCCATCTCGACCTGGTCCTGGATCACCGAGCGGTTGATGTCGTCGGCGATGGTGCCGTCGATCTCGACCCCGCGGTTCATCGGGCCGGGATGCATGACGATGGCATCGGGCGCCGCCAAGGCCAGCTTTTCGGCATCCAGGCCCCAGCGGTGGTAATATTCCCGTTCCGAAGGGATGAAGCCGCCGTCCATCCGCTCTTTTTGCAGGCGCAGCATCATCACCACATCGGCGCCCTTCAGCCCCTCGCGCATGTCCTCGTGGACCTCGCAGCCCCAGTCCCGCGCGCCCGAGGGCATCAGCGTCTCCGGGCCGACCAGCCGCAGCCGGTTCTCCATCTTGCCCAGCAGGATCAGGTTCGAGCGCGCCACCCGGCTATGGGCGATGTCGCCGCAGATCGCCACGGTCAGCCGGTGCAGCCGGCCCTTGGCGCGGCGGATGGTCAGCGCGTCCAGCAGCGCCTGGGTCGGATGCTCGTGCCGCCCGTCGCCGGCGTTCAGCACCGCGCAATTCACCTTCTGCGCCAGCAGGTCCACCGCGCCCGATTGCGGATGGCGCACCACCAGCAGGTCGGGATGCATGGCGTTCAGCGTCAGCGCGGTGTCGATCAGCGTCTCGCCCTTCTTCACGCTGGACAAGGCCACCGCCATGTTCATCACGTCGGCGCCCAGCCGCTTGCCGGCCAGCTCGAAGCTGGATTGCGTGCGGGTCGAGGCCTCGAAGAACATGTTGATCTGCGTCATCCCCGCCAGCGCATCGGAATGCTTCACCGTGCGGCGGTTCAGGTCGACATAGGTCTCGGCAAGGTCGAGAAGCGTGGTGATCTCGGGGGGGGCGAGCGGCTCGATCCCCAGAAGGTGGCGGGCACGGAACATGGCTTGGTCCCCAAGGTCGCGGTCGCGCCTTCTATGGCAAATGGCGGGCCGGGCGGCAAGCAGCCCCTTGCCTTGGCGCGGATTTTGCCGCATCGCGAAAACATGCGTGAACAGATCGGCCTTGTCAGCTTCGTCTCCTCGGGTCCGGGCGACCCCGAACTCCTGACCCTGCGCGCCGCGCGGCTGCTGGCCCAGGCGGACGTGGTGCTTTACGACGACCTCGCCTCGGGGCCGGTGCTGGAGCAGGCCGGCCCGCAGGCCGAGCGCATCCCGGTCGGCAAGCGCGCCGGCCGCCCCTCGGCCAAGCAGGAACATGTCAACGCCCTGCTGGTCGAACATGCGCAGGCGGGCAAGCATGTGGTGCGGCTGAAATCCGGCGATTCGGGCATCTTCGGCCGGCTGGAAGAGGAGCTGGCGGCGCTGCGCAGCCACGGCATCCCGTTCCAGATCGTGCCGGGCGTGCCCTCGGCCATGGCCGCGGCCGCCGTGGCCGGCCTGCCGCTGACCCGCCGCCAGACCGCGCGCCGGCTGCAATTCGTCACCGGCGCCGACGTGACCGGCGGCCTGCCCGAGAACCAGAACTGGGCCGCCCTGGCCGATCCGCGCGCCACCACCGTCGTCTTCATGGGCCAGCGCACCTTCCCGAAGATGGCGGCGCTGCTGGTCGAAAACGGCCTGCCCGCGGACACCCCGGCCCTGCTGGCCGAGGCGGTGGGCCATCCGCACCAGCGCCTGGTCCGCACGACCGTGGCGGCCCTTGCCGAGCAACTGGCAACCGAAGGCCCCAGCCCGCATCCGGCGCTGATCCTCTACGGCCCCTTGGCCGAGGGGAACTAAGGCCCTTCTCCGTTGCCCAAATACCCAATATTGCACCCGCGCCGCCAAGAGCTATTCTGGCCGCTGAAAGAGGGACCGCCATGCTGGGTTTCGTCACCATCCAGGACCAGACGCCGGGCGCCGGCGACCGGCTGCTGACCGCCACGGCCGAACGGCTGGCCGCGGCCGGGATGCGGCTGGCCGGCGCGGTGCAGATCAATACCGAAATCAGCCCCGGCTGCGATTGCGACATGGACCTGCGCATCCTGGGCGACGACGGCCCGCTGGTGCGCATCACCCAGTCGCTGGGCATGGGCTCGCAGGCCTGCCGGCTGGATAGCGGGGCGCTGGCCCAGGCCGTCGCCCGCACCGAATCGGTGCTGGACCGCGGGGCCGAGCTGATGATCGTCAACAAGTTCGGCAAGCAGGAATGCTTCGGCCGCGGCTTTCGCGACACCATCGCCCGCGCCTTGGCCGCGGGCATCCCGGTGCTGGTGCATGTGCCCGACGAACAGCTGCCGGGCTTTCGCGACTTCGCCGGCGACCTGGCCGAAGAGTTGCGGCCGGACCAGATCGACGACTGGTGCCGCGCCCGGCTGGCGGATTCCGCCGCATGACCGTGCAGATCGACGCGCGCGGCCTTCTGTGCCCGCTGCCGGTGCTGCGGCTGCGCAAGCGGCTGATGGCGCTGCCCAGGGGCACGCGGGTCACGCTGCTGGCCACCGATCCCGCCGCGGTGATCGACGTGCCGCATTTCTGCGCCGAATCCGGCCACCGGCTGATCGCCCGGCGTGAACTCGCCCCCGGCGAGACCGAATATATCGTCGAGCGCGGCCCCGCCTGCGCCATCGCCGCGGACTGATGCTGGCGATCTTCCTGAAGACCCTGCCGTTCTTTCTGGTCATCGGCACGGGCTGGCTGGCCGGGCGCACCCGCTTCTTCCCGGCCGAGGCCACCGGCTGGCTGACGAAATTCGTCTTCTACTTCGCGCTGTCGGCCATGCTGTTCCGCTTTGCCGCGACGCTGGACGTGGCAAGCCTCTTCGACCCGGCCTTCGTGCTGGCCTATCTTTGCGGCTCGGCCGCGCTTTGGGCGCTGGGGTTTGCCGTGGCGCGCTGGCGGCGCCAGCCGCTCGTCGCCGCGGCGATGGAGGCGCATACGGCGATGACCGGCAACACCGGCTTTCTGGGCGTGCCGATGCTGGTCGTGCTGCTGGGCGAGCGCGCCATCGGCCCGGTGCTGATGGTGCTGACCATCGACATGGTGGTGTTCTCGACGCTGATCACCCTGATCGTCACCGCGGCAAGGCAGGGGCGGGTGCGGGTTTCGACGCTGTGGCCCTTGCTGCGCGGCATCGTCTCGAACCCGATGATCGTCTCGATGCTGGCGGGGCTGGCCTGGGCCGGGCTGCACCTGCCGATGCCGGGGCCGCTGGACGAGTTCCTGGCGCTCTTGGGCGCCTCGGCCACGCCGGGGGCGCTTTTCGCCATCGGCGCCAGCCTGGCCGGCCGCGGTGCGGCCGAGCGCATGGGCCCGGCGGCCTGGCTCAGCTTCGCCAAGCTGGTGCTGCATCCCCTGGCGGTGGGCATCGCCGCGCTGGCGGTCTTCGGGGTCGAGCCCTACGCGGCGGGGGTGATGATCGCCGCCGCGGCGCTGCCGGTGGCAGGCAACGTCTATATCCTTGCGCAATATTTCGGCACCGCGGTCCAGCGCGTCTCGGCCGCCATCCTGATCTCGACCGCGGCCAGCATCGCCACGGTTCCCGTCGTCATTCACTGGATCACGAAAGGCTAGACCATGCAGGATCTGCGGCTGAACAACCTGCTTTGCGCCATGGACGGGGACGGCATCGCCACCGTCACCCTGAACCGGGCCGCCAAGCGCAACGCGCTGAACGCCGAGACCATCGAGGAACTGGTCGCGGTGTTTTCCGCCCTGCCCGCCTCGGGCGCCCGCGCAGTGGTGCTGCGCGCCGAGGGGCCGCATTTCTGCGCCGGGCTGGACCTGGTCGAACATGGGCGCGAAGACCGCAGCCCCGCCGAGTTCATGCGCATCTGCCTGCGCTGGCACGAGGCCTTCAACAAGATCGAATATGGCGGCGTGCCGGTCATCGCCGCGCTCAGGGGCGCGGTGGTCGGCGGCGGGCTGGAGCTGGCCTCCTCGGTCCATATCCGGGTGATGGACGAGACCACCTATTTCGGCCTGCCCGAGGGCCAGCGCGGGTTGTTCACCGGCGGCGGCGCCACCATCCGCGTGCCGCGGCTGATCGGGCAGGCGCGCATGGTGGACATGATGCTGACCGGCCGGCTCTATTCCGGGGACGAGGCGGTGCAGGTCGGGCTGGCGCAATACCGCGTGACAGACAGCGAGGCCATGGCCTACGACCTCGCCCGCCGGGTGGCGCAGAACACGCCCTTGTCGAATTTCGCCGCCTGCTCGGCCATCTCGCACATGCAGAACATGTCGGGGCTGGACGCCGCCTATGCCGAGGCCATGGTCGCCGGCATCGTCAACACCCAGGACGCGGCGCGCGGCCGGCTGGACAGCTTTGCCCAGGGCACGGCGCAAAAGATCAAGCCGGGCGAGGAAGGCTGATCCCGCGGGGTTTCGGCCGCAAGAAACGGATCGCGGCCGGGCGGTGACGGCGCCATGACTTTCCGAAACCGGCCGAAGGGGCCGGAAGGAAGGAAACCCATGCCCGCACCGCCCGCCGCCAATCGCCCGATGACGCCCGTGGAATGGGGACTGCTGCTGGCCCTGGCCGCGGTCTGGGGCGGGTCGTTCTTTTTCAACGCCGTCGCAGTGCGGGAATTGCCGGTGCTGACCGTGGTCGCCGCACGGGTGGCGCTGGCCGCGCTGATCCTGCTGGCCGTCCTGCGCCTGCGGGGCGAGCGGATGCCGCGCGGCCGCGCAGCCTGGACGGCCTTCCTGGGCATGGGGCTGCTGAACAACGCCATCCCGTTTTCGCTGATCGTCTGGGGACAGCAGCACGTCGCCTCGGGCGTGGCCTCGATCCTGAACGCCGCGACGCCGCTTTTCACCGTGATCCTCGCCCATGTCCTGACCCGCGACGAACGCATGAGCGGCGGCAAGCTTGCCGGGGTGCTGGTCGGCTTTGCCGGCGTGGCGGCGCTGATCGGCGCCGATGCACTGCACGCCTTCGGCACGCAGGTCGCGGCGCAGCTTGCCTGCCTGGCCGGGGCGCTGTCCTATGCCCTGGCCGGCATCCATGGGCGCAGGTTCCGCGCGATGGGCATTGCCCCGATGACCGCCGCCGCCGGGCAGGTGATCGCGTCCAGCCTGGTCCTGCTGCCGCTGGCGCGGCCGTCGACCGGCCATGGACGCTGGCGGCGCCCAGCCCGGCGGCCGCCCTGGCGCTGGTCGGGGTGGCGGGGATTTCGACGGCCCTGGCCTATGTGCTGTATTTCCGCATCCTCGCCACGGCGGGGGCGACCAACCTGCTGCTGGTGACGTTCCTGATCCCGGTCAGCGCCATCCTGCTGGGCACGCTGTTTCTGGGCGAAGCCCTGCAAGCGCGCCATTTCGCCGGCATGGCGCTGATCGGCCTGGAGCTGGCGGCGATCGACGGGCGGCCGTGGCGGGCCGCTGCCCGGCGCAGGCGGGCCGGCTGAACCCATCCGCCCGGATCACAGCCAGCCCAGCAGGCGCCACCACAGCCAGTCCAGCGGCATCAGCACCAGGAAGGTCAGCACCGCCAGCGGCACGGTGATGCGCAGCACATGGCCCAGCTTCTCGCTCGAAAGCTGCATGGCCAGCACCAGCGGCCCGACCTGATAGGGAAAGATCACCGTGGCAAAGCCGACCACCTGGGTCATCAGCACCGCCTTGAGCGACAGCCCCGTCGCGGCGGCCAAGTCCGGTGCCATGGGCGTCAGCACGGTGGGCACGCCGGGATTGGTCGTGACCAGCCCCATCAGCCCCGACATCGAGGTCAGCGACAGGAAGTTGACGAAGCTCGCGCCCTGGTGCAGCGGCAGCCAGTCCTGCAAGACCCCGCCCAGCACGCTGCCCAGCCCCGAGGCATTGACCACCGCCCCCAAGGCCAGCGCCCCGGCGACGAACAGCACCATGCCGAAATCGACCGAGGCGTTGAACTGCTTGGGCGGCACCGCGCCCAGCCCCGGCATCAAGAGCAGCGCCGCCGTGGCGATCCCGATCCAGGCCGGGCCGACGCCGTGCAGCCGGTCCGTCATCCACAGGGCCAGCGTGGCGGCCAGGATCAGCGCCACCCTCCGCTCCTGCGGCGAAAGCGGGGCCCGCGGGGTGGCCTCGGCGCTGCCGGCCTCGATCCGGTCCGGGAACAGCGCGACGATCAGCGCCACGGTCAGCGCCGATTTCGCGATCCCCAGCACCGGGTAATGCAGCAGCAGATAGGACATGTAGCCGAAGGTGACGCCGTGCTGCCCCTCGGCCGCGCCGGCCAGGATCATGTTGGGAATGTTCGAGGGCAGGATGGCAAAGCTGGGCATGTTGCAGGCCAGGGTCAGCGCCACCGCCAGGCCGATGCGCCCGTTCGAGCCCTTGTGCAGCCCCAGCCGTTCCGCCAGCGCCATGCCGACCGGCACCAGCACCACCGCCCGCCCGACCGACGAGGGCATGACGAAACCCAGCGCCATCGCCGCCAGCGTCATCACCGCCACCAGCCGCAGGTAGCTGCCGCCCGCGAGCGGCGCCAGCACCCCGGCGATCCGCCCGCCCAGCCCCGAGCCGGTGATCGCCGCCCCGATCACGAATCCCGACACGATCAGCCAGACCGCGGCCGAGCCGAAGCCGGCAAAGACCAGCTCGGGTGGTGCAAGGCCGGGGATCAGCACCGCGGCAAAGAAGATCAGCGAGGTCAGGAAGGGCGGCACCAGCCCGGTGCTCCACAAGGCCAGCGTGACCAGCACCACGGCGGCATTGCGGCCCAGCGGCTGCGGCACCGGCCCGACGGCCAGCAGGACGGCCAGGACCAGGCTGGCAAGAAAGACAAGGGGACGGGTGGAAAGCTTCATGGCGGCGCCTGAACAGGGGAACGGCGCAGCCTAGACAGAAGCCGGCCCCCTGCGTAAGTTCGCCATCATGACAAAAGATGTCGATGATCCGCCAATCCTGCGCTTCGACCCCAGCGGCACCGCCTTTATCCTGGATCCCGCGCGCCCGGTGCTGGCGCATGGGCGCGACCTTGCGGCGGGCGCGCATGTCGCCCCCCATGCCCATCCGCGCGGCCAGCTTTTGTGGGCGGCCGAGGGGCTGTTGCGGCTTGGCGCCGAGGACGGGGTCTGGCTGGTGCCGCCCGGCTTCGGCATCTGGATCCCCGGCGGCACCCGGCATGAGATGCGCGTGGTCTCGCGTCCCGGCACCGGGGCGCGGACGCGCAACCTTTACGTCGATCCCTCCTGCCCGGTGCGGCCCAAGGGGAGGGGCTGCGAGGTGCTGCCGATCTCGGCCCTGCTGCGCGAGGTGATCCTGCGCATGGCGGCCGAACGGGACGCCGGTCGCCTGGCCCGGCTGGGCGCGGTGGCGCTGGACGAGATCGCGGCGGCGGCGCCCGCGCCTCTCGACCTGCCGGGCGGGCAGGATCCGCGGCTGCGGCGGCTGACGGCGCATCTGGGGCGCCATCCCTCGGACCCGCGGCCGCTGCCGCTGCTGGCGGCCGAGGCCGGGGCCAGCCCCCGCACCCTGGAACGGCTGTTCCGGGCCGAGACGGGCCTGTCCTTTCGCGACTGGCGCAGCCGGGTGCGGCTGCTGGCTGCCGTAGGCCGGCTGGAGCGCGGCGAAAGCAGCACCACCATCGCCCATTCGCTGGGCTATCGCAGCGCCAGCGCCTTCGTCGCGGCCTTTCGCAGCCATTTCGGCGTCCCGCCGCAAAGCTACCTGCGCAACCGCGCCAGCCCCCCGCCGGAGGGCGCGCAAGCTTGACTGCCCGCCCAGCGGCCGCGCCGGTCAGTCCACCGGGCGGATCAGCTTTCGTTCCAGCACGCGCAGCACGGTGGGCAGGTCGTGCCCGCGCTTGAGGATGCGCCCGTCCATGCCGATCACCGCATATTGTCCCTGCGCCTGGCGCAGCCGGGGACGCTTTTCGATGCGATAGAGCGGATGCTCGGCCGCGCGGCGAAAGATCGAAAAGACCGCCATGTCGCGCAGGAAGGACATGGCATAGTCGCGCCATTCGCCCGCCGCGACCATCCGGCCGTAAAGGGACAGGATGACGCCCAGTTCGGCCCGGTCGAAGGCCACGCGATCATGCTCGGACGGGAAACCGAAGGGCGCATTCATCATGAAGGAATGGTGACACCGCCCCGGCGCGCAAGCAACGAAAAAGGGCGGTCCTACGCCGCGCCCCGCGCGATTGTGGCCTAGAGGCCCGCCCGCCGGCGCCCGGCCATGCGCGCCAGCGTGCCGTCGCGCCACATGCCCTCGTGCACGCCGACCATGACGACATGGCCCGCGATCAGCGCCAGAAGCAGCCAGGCCATCTCGCCATGCAGCGCCTCGCCCAGGCCGACCATCCAGCCGACCGGCGGCTGCTGGGCCGGGAAGATCTGGAAGCCGAAGGGGGCAAAGGCCCGCTCGCCGCCATAGGCGCGCAGCAGGGCCGCGACCGGCACCAGGACCATGACCAGATACAGCGCCAGATGGCCCAGCCGCGCCGCCAGCCCCCAAAGGCCGGGGCCGTGATCCGGCCGGCGGCCGCGGTTCGCCACGGCCCAGACCACCCGCAGGACGATCAGCAGGAACAGCACCGTGCCCACCGGCTGATGCGAGCCGACGAAAAAGGACACCAGCGGCGTGCGGCCCAAAGCCGCCCGCAGCCCCATGCCGAGGAACTGCCACAGCATCAGCGCGGCAATGCTCCAATGCAGCAGGCGCGTCACCTGGCCATAGAGCTGCTCGGTATCGCGCAAGGGCAAGGATCTGGGGGGCATGGTTCCGGGTGCAAAGTTGACTAAATTCCTTAGTGACATTATGGCCATGACCGCAGACGGGCAAGGCCCGCAATCCGGTGCCTGGGGTAACATGGTTGTCAGCTCTTCCTTTTTCTTGCGAATTTCCCCGTTCCGGCCGCGGCGCGCCTGACATGGATACGCATCAGGACATCCCGACCGAGACCGGCTGCCCCTTGACCGAGGCGCAGGAGGGGCTGTGGTATGTCCAGGCGCTGGACCCCGGCAACCCGATCCTGAACACCGGGCAATATCTGGAACTGACCGGCCCGCTGGACCGCGACGCGCTGGCCCAGGCCGTGCAGCGCACCATCGCCGAGACCCCGGCCCTGGCGCTGCGCTTCGCCGCCGGGCCCCAGGGGCCGCGGCAATGGGTCGGCCTGCCGCCGATGCTGGGCTTTGCCGATCTCTCGGCCCAGCCCGACGCCGAGGCGCAGGCCCTGGCGCAGATGCGCGCCGACAGCCGGCGACCGCTGGACCTGGGCCGCGCGCCGGCCGGGGCGCTGACGCTGTTCGTCCTGGGTCCCGAGCGGCATCTGCTTTACGAACGCATCCACCACCTGGCCATCGACGGCTATGGCATGGTGCTGGTGACGAACCGCATCGCCGCGCATTACGCCGCGCTGGCGGCCGGGGCGCCGGCGCCCGAGCCCTTTGGCCCGCTGTCGCTGGCGACCGAAGAGGACGCGGCCTGGCGCGCCTCGCCCCGCCGGCTGGCCGACCGCGACTGGTGGCACGCGGAACTGGCCGGCCTGCCCGAGGTCGCGGGGCTGGCACCGGGCCGCGCGGTCAGCGGGGCCGACTTCCTGCGCGATTCCCGCCTGCTGCCGCAGGCGCTGCTGGACCGGCTGGCGGGCTATGCCGCCCGGCACCGGCTGGGCTGGCCCGATGTGCTGAATGCGCTGACCGGCGCCTACCTGGCGCGCTGGACCGGGGGCGAGGCGGTGATCGGCCTGCCCTTCATGGCGCGGATGGGCCGCAAGATCGCGCAGCTGCCCTGCATGGCGATGAACGTGCTGCCGCACCGGCTGCGGCTGGACGAGGACGCGCCCCTGCCCGAATGGCTGGCCGCGCAGTCGAAACGCATGGCGCAGGGCCGCCGCCGCGGCCTTTACCGCAGCGAGCTTCTGCGCCGCGAGCTGGGACTGGTCGGCGGCACCAGGCGGCTCTATGGCCCGCTGGTAAACGTGCAGCCCTTTGACAAGGCACCGGAATTTCCGGGGCTGCAAACCCGGCTGCATATCCTGGGGGCGGGCGCGGTCGACGACCTGACGCTGACCTTCCGCGGCGATCCGGCCTCGGGCATGATCTTCGAGGTGGACGCGAACCCCGCGCTTTATGCGCCCGATGAGGTGCGCGGCCATGGCGACCGGCTGGTGGCCTTCCTGGAGGCCGCGCTTGCGGCCGAAACCCTGGCCGAGGTGCCGACCGCCAGCCCGGCCGAGATCGCCGCGGCGAAGGCGCGCGCCCAGGCGACGCGCCATCCCCTGCCCGACACCACCCTGACCGCGCTGATCGAGGCGCAGCTTGCCGCCACGCCCGAGGCCCCGGCCGTCAGCTTTGGCGCCGAGAGCCTGAGCTTTGCCGACTTGGACCGCCGCAGCGCCGCCCTGGCCGCGCGGCTGCAAGGCCTTGGCGCCGGCCCCGACCGCATCGTCGCGGTGGCGCTGGAACGGTCGCTGGAACTGCCCGTGGCGCTGCTGGCGATCCTGCGCGCCGGCGCGGCCTATCTGCCCCTGGACCCCGCCCACCCGGCCGAGCGCATCGCCCGCATCCTGGCGCAGGCCCGGCCGGTGGCGGTGCTGGCCACGGCCGACCTTGCCGGGCTGTTCCCGGCCGGCACCGACCTGCTGCTGCCGGACGACTGGCCGGCCGAGGGTCGCCCCACGGGGGGGCCGCAGCCGGGCGACCTGGCCTATGTCATCTTCACCTCGGGCTCGACCGGCGAGCCCAAGGGCGTCGCCGTCGAGCATCGCGCCATCGTCAACCGCCTGCTGTGGATGCAGGCGCATTACGGCATCACGGCCCAGGACCGTATCCTGCAAAAGACCCCGGCGACCTTCGACGTCTCGGTCTGGGAATTCTTCCTGCCGATGATGGCCGGGGCGGAACTGGTCATGGCGCCGCCCGGCGCGCATCGCGACCCCGCCGCCATCGCCCGCCTGATCCGCGAACGCGCCATCACCACCTGTCATTTCGTGCCGTCGATGCTGTCCGCCTTCCTGGCCTCGCCTGCCTCCCAGGGGCTGGCGATGCGCCGGGTGTTCTGCTCGGGCGAGGAGCTGACGGCGGACCAGCGCGACCGCTTCCACGCCCGGATCACGGCCGAGCTGCACAACCTCTATGGCCCGACCGAGGCGGCGGTGGACGTGAGCTACTGGCCCGCCGGACCCGAGGATCGCGCGAACCCGATCCCGATCGGCTGGCCGGTCTGGAACACGGCGCTGGAGGTGCTGGACGAGCGCATGCGCCCGGTGCCGCCGGGCCTGGCCGGGCATCTTTACCTGGGCGGCGTGCAGCTGGCGCGCGGCTATCTGGGCCGGCCCGACCTGACCGCGGAGCGGTTCATCGACGCGCCCCAGGGGCGGCTTTACGCCACCGGCGACCTGGCCCGGCTGCGGCCGGACGGGGCGGTGGTCTATCTCGGCCGCTCGGACCACCAGGTCAAGATCCGCGGGCTGCGGGTCGAACTGGGCGAGATCGAGGCGGCGATCATGGCATCTGGCCTGGCCCGCGAATGCGTGGTCATCGCGCGCGAGGATCATGCCGGCGAAAAGCGCCTCGTCGCCTATCTGGTGCCGACGGCGGATTGGCGGCCGGGCCTTTTGGCCGAGCGGCTGGCGGCCGGGCTGCCCGCCTACATGATCCCCTCGGCCGAGGTGGCGCTCAAGGCGCTGCCGGTCACGTCGAATGGCAAGCTCGACCGCAAGGCGCTGCCCGCGCCGGAATTCGCCGTCTCGGGCCGCGCGGCGGAAACCGCGACCGAACAGTTGCTGGCCCGGCTTTTCGCCGAGATCCTGCACCTGCCCGAACCCGCCCCGGCCGAGGCGGATTTCTTTGCGCTCGGGGGCGATTCGCTTTCCGCGGTGCGGCTGGCACAGGCGCTGGAGGCCGAAACCGGCCGCGACCCCGGCCTGGGCACGATCTTCGAGCATCCGGTCCTGGCGGTGCTGGCCGCCGCGCTGGACGCGCAGGCGCCGCATGACGACGGGTTGGGCCCGCTGATCCTGCTGGCCGAGGGCGATGCGCAGGCCGCGCCGCTGTTCCTGATCCATCCGGCCGGCGGCCTTGCCTGGGGCTATCGCGGGCTGGCGCGGCGCATCGCGCCGGCGCGGCGGGTCTGGGGGCTGCAACATCCGGGCCTGGACCCGGCGGTGGCGATGCCGGAAAGCCTGGCCGAACTGGCGCAGGATTATGCGCAGCGCATCGCCGCGCTGGCGCCGCGGGGCAAGGTCCATCTGGCCGGCTGGTCGGTCGGCGGCATCCTGGCGCAGGAAATCGCCGTGATCCTGTCCGCAATGGGCCGCGAGCCCGGCCTGGTCGCCATGCTGGACAGCTATCCCTGCGACGCCTGGCGCGACGAGCCCGAGCCGGACCCCGTCGCCGCCCTGCGCGCGCTGCTGGCCATCGCCGGCTACGACCCCGAGGCGCATCGCGAGCTGGACACGCGCGAGGCGGTGGTGACCTTCCTGCGCCGGGGCGACAGCGCGCTGGGGGCGCTGCCCGCGCAGGTGCTGGACGGGGTGGTGCGCACGGTGACGGGCACCAACCGGCTGATCCGCGGCCATCATCATCGCCGCCTTGCCGGCACGATCACGCATTTCCGCGCCGCCCGCGACCACAAGGACCGGGCGCTGACGCCCCGGATGTGGGAGCCCTATGCCGAGGGGCTGGAGGTGATCGACCTGCCCTTCCTGCATGCCGAGATGACCTCGGCCGAGGCCACGGCCCTGATCGCGCCCGGTCTGGTCAAAAGGCTGGGCGGGGGCTGACCGGCCGGCGCCGTCCCGGTCGCGCCCTTGGGCGGCGCGCGGTCCGGCGGCGGCTGCGGACCGGCCAGGGCCAGCGCGATGAGGCCGCAGACCAGCCCACCGATCAGCCCGCCCAGGCCCAGCAGGATGTCAGCCGCATCCGGTCCCGGCACTGCCATGGCCGGGGGCGCGGACGGGGGCGGGAAAAGACCCGGCACCCCCGGCTGCACCTGCGCGACGCCCAGCCCGCACAGCACCAGGCCCAGCAGAACAAGCGCATATCTGGCGAAAACCATCCCGATCTCCGTTCTTGCCTGCCGCCACAGCAGCACAAGAGGATTGAGATCCGGTTAATCCGCGCAGGCAAAAGGCAGGACCAGCGGGAACGACCCCGCCAGCGTCTGGATATGGATCAGCCCCGGCAGGACATGCAGCTGCGCCCGGTGGCCGGGATGGCGGGCCAGGTCGGCGACGAATTGCATCGTGGCAGGCGCCGGCCCGTCCGGCGGCGGGCCGGCGCTGCCCGAGCGCTTCTCGCGATCCCCCAGCGCCACCAGCAGCGGCAGGGATGCGGGCGCGGCTTCCCGGGCCACGCGACGAATCAGCGCCTCGTCCCACCAGATCGAGGGGCTGATCGCGGCATGGCGGGCAAAGCCCTGCGGCCGCGCCAGCAGCGCGTAAAGCGTGAAGAGCCCGCCGAAACTGTGGCCCCAAAGCGTGCGGCGGGCGGGATCGACGGGCAGGCCAGCCTCGGCCGCCGCACGCAGCGGGCCGGTCAGCCGGTCGTGAAAGATCGCCGCGCCGCCGGCCGTGCGGCCTTCGTGGACATGGTCGGGGCGCAGGCCGTCGCCCGGCCCGTCGGGCGCGGTGAAGTCCAGCGTCCGCAGCTCGCGCGCGAATTGGCGGTCGGTGTCATAGCCGATGCCGACGATCATCAGTCCGGGGGCCAGCGCCAGATGCTCGGGCGCCAGGAAATCGAAGGCGGCGTTGCCGTCCAGCATGTAAAGCACCGGCCAGCCCCCGGCCGGCGCCGGCGCCCTGGGCACCGCCAGAAACAGCCGGTAGCCGGGGCCGACCGCCACCACCTTTTGCGACAGCGCATGCGTCGGCGACCCGGTCTGAAAGATGCGCAGTTCGGCCTGCTTCCTGGCGTGATCCGGCCCGACCTGTCCAAGCTGCGACATGATGCGACAATTCCCCCTGTTCACAAAGCCCTGCATCCTTGCCGACGTTAGTTGACAAGGACGGTCAGGAATATAGGTTGCCCGCTGACCGAAGCCAGCCCTGATCGGGGTCAGCCAAAGCGAGTCCTGTTCTGTTTTCAAGGAGTTTCTCATGGCATATCCATCGCGCCCCGCCCTTCGCGCCCTGCTGGGGGCCTCGGCGCTTGCGCTTTCGGTGATCGCGGGCCCCGTTCTGGCCGAAACCGTCTTTACCAAGCCGCTGGTCGATTTCGCCGGCCGCGTCAGCGCCGGCGGCGTCGATCGCGCCCCGGTGTTCAAGGGCGGCAAGGCGGTGATCGAGGGCCAGAACCTGATCCCCGGCCAGACCGTCACGCTGATGCGCGGCACCAAGGCGCTGAACGCCGAGCCGATCACCGTCGATGCCGAGGGCGGGTTCAGCTTTGCGCTCGACATCGACGCCGAGGCCGAGACCGGCCTGCAGCCCATCGTCGTCATCACCGAGAACCCGGCCTCGGCCGAAGTGGTCGAGCTGAAGATCTCGCCCGAGGTGCCGGTCGCGGGGGCCGAGAAATTCGCCGTTGCCAGCGAGCCGGTGGTGCGCGGGCTCTACCAGGTGAAGTTCAGCGAGGCCGCGAATGCCGCCTTCGTGACCAGCGCCGTCGGCCGCCCGCCGGTCAAGGAGGCCAAGCTGGTCAAGATCAACCCCGAGACGCTGAAGATCGAGGCCGAGGCCACCCCCGGCGCCGCGCCCGCCCGTCCCGACGGCAGCGACGGCGGCCTGTTCGCGGTCTATGGCGTCGATGTGGACGAGGCGAACGGCAATGTCTGGGTGACGAATACCCGCCAGGACACGGCCGCGGTCTACAAGCAGTCCGACCTGTCGCTGGTCAAGCAGTTCGAGCCGGGCGCCGTCCCCCATGCCCGCGACGTGGTGGTGGACGAGGCCAACGGCCGCGCCTATGCCAGCGCCACCGGCACGCCCGAGATCAAGGTCTTCGACACCAAGACCCTGGAGCCCTTGGAGCCGATCACCATCAAGTCGCAGATCCGGGGCGAGGAATTCTCGACCATGGCGCTGGACATCGACGAGGCGGGCGGCAAGCTGGTCACGGTCAGCCTGTCCACGCCCGAGGCGGCGGTGGTCGACCTGGCCTCGGGCGAGGTCAAGGTGATCGCGCTGCCGGGCGCCAAGGCGGCCTCGGGCGTGGCCTACGACCCGCAGGAGGGGCTGATCTTCGTCGCCTCGCAGGCCACCGACAACCTGCTGATCGTCAAGGCCGAGACCGGCGAAGTCCTGCATGACGTCGCCGTGGGCGCCGGCCCGCTGAACGTCGCCTTCGAGCCGGTGGGCCGCCTGGCCTATGTCGCCAACCGCGGCGCCGGCACCGTCACCGTGGTCAGCCCCGAAGGCGAGATCGTGGCGAACCTGGACGCCGGCAGCCTGCCCAACCAGCTGCGCGCCGACGGCAAGGGCAATGTCTGGGCGGTCAACAAGTCGCGCGGCGAAAACGACGAGACGGGCGACCGCATCTGGCGCATCACCCCCGCCACGGAGTAAGAGGGGCGCTGACCCTGCCGGGGCGCCCGCATGCGCGCCCCGGCGCATGAGCCAACGGACCCGCCATGACCCTGACCCGCCCGCTGCTTGCCGCATTCGCCCTGATCGCCTGGCTTGGCCCTGCCGCGGCGGATGTGGTGGCCACCGACATCCTGGGGCGCGAGGTGCATCTGCCCGAGCCCGCCAGCCATATCGTGCTGGGCGAGGGGCGGCACCTGTCGGTGCTGGGGCTGATCCACGACGATCCGGTGGCGCTGGTTTCCGGCTGGCGGCTGGACAAGGCGCTGGACGAGCCGACCATGCAGGCCTACCGCGAGAAATTCCCCGACATCGACCAGATCCGCCCGGTCGGCTCGGGCAATCGCGACATCTCGGCCGAGGCGATCATCGCGCTGCATCCCGACCTGGTGGTGCTGACGCTGATCGACCGGAACGACCCCGGCATGGAGGTCGCCCGCCAGCAGATCGAGGCGGCGGGCATTCCGGTCGCCTATGTCGATTTCTTCTCGCATCCGCAGGAAAACTCGATCCCCAGTCTGCGCATCCTGGGCAAGCTGACCGGCGCCGAGGAACGCGCCGAGGAATTCGCCGCATTCTACGACAGCCGGCTGGCCCGCATCCGCGACCGGCTGGCCGACACCGAGATCGCCCGGCCGCGCGTGTTCTTCCACGTCCATGCGGCGCCGCAGAACTGCTGCTCGACCGTGGGCAGCGGGGTGTTTCACGACTTCATCACCACGGCCGGCGGGCAGAACATCGGCCATGATACCGTCAAGGGCGTGCTGGGCAACGTCAGCCTGGAATATCTGATCGGCGCCGACCCGGACGTCTATATCGCCACCGGCGGTACGCATATGGCGGCGCGGGGCGGGCTGGTTCTGGGCTCGGGCGTGGATGCCGAGACCGCGCAGGCCAGCTTTCAGCGGCTGATCGCGGCGCCGGGCTTTGCCTCGTTGCGCGCGGTAGAGCAGGGGCGCACGGCCGGCGTCTGGCACCTGTTCAACGATTCGCCCGTGCATATCGCGCTGATCGAATACCTGGCCAAGACCTTTCATCCCGACCTGTTCCAGGACGTCGATCCCGCCAAGACCCTGGCCGAGATCAACGCCCGCTTCTCGCCCGTCATCGTGCCGGGAACATGGTGGGTGACGCCGGAACAATGAGCGACGCGACGCTGCAGCGCTATCACCGGCAAGGCCGGCGCAACGCCCTTCTGGTGGCGGTGCTGGGCCTTGCCGCACTGGCGGCGCTGCTGCTGGACCTGGTCACGGGCCCGGCCGGCCTGCCCCTGGCCGATACGCTGCGGGCGCTGACCGGCGGCGAGGTGGCGCGGGGCACCCAGGTCATCGTCTGGGACGTGCGCCTGCCCGTGGCCTGCATGGCGCTGCTGGTCGGCGCGGCGCTGGCGCTGGCCGGGGCCGAGATGCAGACCGTGCTGGAAAACCCCCTGGCCGAGCCCTTCACGCTGGGCGTGTCCTCCTCGGCCGCGCTTGGCGCCGCGGTGGCGATCGTGCTGGGCCTGACCCTGCCCGGCCTGCCGGCGGTCTGGAGCGTCTCGGGCAACGCCTTCCTGTTCGCGCTTGGCGCGCTGGGGCTGTTGCAACTGTTGGGCCGCATCCGCGGCGGCGGCCCCGAGGTGCTGATCCTGTTCGGCGTGGCGCTGAACTTCACCGCCGCCGCGCTGCTGTCCTTGCTGCAATTCGTCGCCTCGGCCGATGCGCTGCAACAGCTGGTGTTCTGGACCATGGGCAGCCTGGCTTCGGCACAATGGCCGGGCGTGGTGCTGATCGGCGTGGTGCTGGCGGTGGCGGTGCCGTTTTCCTTTCGCGCGGCGTGGAAGCTGACCGCGCTGCGGCTGGGCGAGGACCAGGCGAAAAGCTTCGGCGTCGATGTGGCCGGCCTCAGGCGCTGGACGCTGCTGCGGGTCAGCCTGCTTGCCGCCTCGGCCGTGTCCATGGTCGGCGTCATCGGCTTCGTCGGCCTGGCCGGGCCGCATATCGCCCGCATGCTGGTCGGAGAGAACCACCGCGTCTTCCTGCCCGCCAGCATCCTGACCGGGGCGCTGGTCATGTCGCTGGCCTCGACGCTCAGCAAGACGCTGGTGCCGGGGGTGCTGCTGCCGGTCGGCCTCGTCACCTCGCTGATCGGGCTGCCGATCTTTTTCGCGCTGATCCTGCGCGGCAGGCGGCGCTGATGCAAGGGCTGCTGGCTCAGGGCATCTCGGTGCGCTACGGCGCGCGCAGCGTGCTTGCGGGGCTGGACCTGCCCCTGCTGCGGCCGGGCGAGGTCACGGTGCTGGCCGGGCCGAACGCGGCCGGAAAATCCACGCTTCTGCGCGCCATCGCCCAGTTGCAGCCCCATGGCGGGCAGGTGCTGCTGGACGGGCAGGACCTGGCCCATGTGCCGATGCGCGACCGCGCCCGGCTGATCGGCTTCATGCCGCAAAGCCTGCCGTCAAGCTCGTCGCTGGTGGCGCTGGAAAGCGTGATCGCGGCGCTGCGGGCGGGCGAGACCCTGGGCGCGCGCCAGGCCGATGCGGCCGCCATGGCGGTGCTGGACAAGCTGGGCATCGGCGCGCTGGCGCTCGAGCCGCTGTCGGCGCTGTCGGGCGGGCAGCGGCAGATGGTCAGCCTGGCGCAGGCCATCGTGCGCGACCCGCGCCTGCTGCTTCTGGACGAGCCGACCAGCGCGCTGGACCTGGCGCGGCAGGTGCGGCTGCTTTCCGAACTGCGGCGCCTGGCGGGCGAGGGGCGCATCGTCGTCGCCGTGCTGCACGACCTGGCGCTGGCGGCGCAATGGGCCGACCGCATCGTGCTGATCCACGGCGGCCATACCCATGCCGAAGGCGCACCGGAACAGGTGCTGACCCCGCAGCTGCTGGCCCAGGTCTATGGCGTCGAGGCGCGGGTCGAGCGCTGCTCGCGCGGGCGGATCATGGTGCTGATCGACGGCGAACACGCGCCGGGCTGACCCCTAGTTCGCCCGCTGCCGCGAGCGAAAGGGCAAGGGCGCGACGGGAATGCCGTCCTCCAGCAGCTTGCGGGCCTCTTCCAGCTTCGCCTCGCCATGGATCGCGCGTTCGGGCGCCAGGCCCTCGTGCATGGCGCGGGCCTCGGCGGCAAAGGACATGCCGACGTAATCCGAGGTTTCCTCGACATGGCGGCGCAGCTTTTCCAGCGCCGCCTCATGGTCGTTGCGGGGGTTGTGCAGGTCGGGGGCATCGTCGCGGCCATGCGCCACGCGCGGCGCCATCAGCGCCTTGTCCACCTGGGCCGAGCCGCAATGCGTGCAAGTGACCTGCCCCGCAGCGCGCAGGGCGTCGAACCCGTCCGAGGACCGGAACCAGCCATCGAAATCATGGCCTTTTTCACAGCGCAGGGCATAGCGGATCATCGCGACTCCTTTCCCCTTGAATATCGGGCCGGGCAAGGGCTTATGCAAGGCCGCGCCGCGCCAGCGCCTTGATCCGCGCGACCAGCGTGGCGGGATCGCCGGCCCGCGCCAAAAGCAGCGCCCGCGCCGCCTCGCCCATGCGGCGCTGGCCCGCGCCGTCCTGCGCCAGGGCGGCCAGCAGCTGCGGCAGCGCCTCGGCCGTGCAGCCCCGCGCCGCGCCCGCCGCCGCCAGGTCGGCATAGTCGCCGGCATGGTTGGCGACATGCGGCCCGTGCAGGATGGCACAGCGCCAGGCCGCCGGCTCCCATGGCGTATGGCCGCCGTGATCGGCAAAGGAGCCGCCGGTGATGCAGATGCCGGCGGCGCGATACCATGCCGCCATCTCGCCCAGCGTATCGGCCAGCAGCACCGGCGCGCCAAGCCCGCCGCCCTGGCTGCGGCGGACGAAATCCAGGCCACGCGCCGCGATCAGCGCCGCCACCGCATCGCCGCGCCGGGGATGGCGCGGCGCCAGGATCAGCCGCAGGTCCGGCACCGCCGCGCGCGCCGCGGCCCAGGCGTCCAGCATCGGCGCATCCTCGCCCTCATGGGTCGAGGCCGCCAGCACGGTGCGCGCGCGCTCCGGCCCGTCCTCGCCCGGCTCGACCTGGGCGGGGGCCAGCAGCTTCAGGTTCAGCCGCGGCGTCAGCGCGCCCGCCCGCAGCCCCAGCGCCAGAAGCCGCGCCTCGCTGTCCGCATCCTGCGCCGACAGCGCGTCGATGCGGGCCAGCATCGGCCCGATCAGCCCCGGCAGCCGGCCCCAGCGCGCCGCCGAGCGAGCCGAGATGCGCGCGCCCACCACCACCTGCGCCACGCCCCGCGCTGCCGCCATGGCCGAACGGTTGGGCCAAAGCTCGTTCTCGACCGTGACCAGCACCGCGGGCCGCAGCCGGTCCAGAAAGCGCCCGACGGCCTGCGGCACGTCCAGCGGCGCCAGCGCGCAAGGATAACCCAGCCGCCGCGCCAGCGCGCGCCCGGTCAGGCTGTTGGTCGTCACCACCAGGGGAAAGTCCCGCGCCAGCGCCTCGGCCAGCACCTGAACCGAGTTCAGCTCGCCCACGCTGGCCGCATGCAGCCAGATCCCGCCCGGCGCGGCCTCAGGGCCGGACAGCGCCAGCCGCTCGCGCCAATCCGCCCCGGCCAGCGGCGCGGCCAGGCCCAGCGCCCCGCCGGCCAGCGCCGTGGCGCCGCGCCAGATCAACGCAGGGCGGCCTCGGCAGCCTCGCGGATGGCACGGATGTTCTCGCCATAGGGCGCGCTGTTCGACACCGAACCGCCGCGGAACACGGCCGAGCCGGCGACCAGCACATCCGCCCCAGCCGCCGCGACCAGCGGCGCGGTCACGGGATCGACGCCGCCGTCGATCTCGATATGCACCGGGCGGTCGCCGATCATGGCGCGCAATTCGCGCACCTTCTCGACCTGGCTGTGGATGAACTTCTGCCCGCCGAAGCCGGGGTTCACCGTCATCACGCAGATCAGGTCGACATCGTCCAGCAGCGGCCGCGCGGCTTGCGCCGGGGTGCCGGGGTTCAGCGCCAGCCCGGCCCTGGCGCCGGTGCCGCGAATGGCCTGAAGCGTGCGGTGGACATGCGCCCCGGCCTCGACATGGGCGGTGATGATGTCGCTGCCCGCCTCGGCGAAGGCCTCGATATAGGGATCGACCGGGGCGATCATCAGGTGCACGTCCATCACGCCGCGGATATGCGGCCGGATCGCCTTGCACATGGCGGGGCCGAAGGTCAGGTTCGGCACGAAATGCCCGTCCATCACATCGACATGGACCCAGTCGGCGCCCTGGTCCTCGACGGCGCGGCATTCCTGGCCGAAATTGGCGAAATCCGCGGAAAGGATGGAAGGCGCGATCTTGATGCGGCGGTCGAACGTCATGTCTGGCTCCCTGCAATGCCCCTGGTCCCGGTTATCGTCCCGGCCGGCCGGCCGTCAACAGGCCTGAAGGTCGCATTTCTCCGTTTTCCAAATACCCCGCGGGGGTCCGGGGGCGCGAAGCCCCCGGCTTCCCCCTTGGGCTTTCCGCCGCATGGCCTATATTGGGGCCAAGGCGCCAGGCCGCAGCCGGCCCCCGCGCATCCCTATTCCGAAGGACTTGTGATGACCGAAACGAAGGAAATTTCCTGGGACGACAGCATGCTGCCCTTCCAGCTGGAGCGCTCGGACATGCGCGGCCGCGTCGCGCGCCTCGGGCCCCTGCTCGAACACATCCTGTCGCGCCACGACTACCCGGTCCCGGTCAGCGCCATGGTGGCGGAACTCACCACCCTGGCCGCGCTGATCGGCCAGACCATCAAGCTGCGCTGGAAGCTCTCGCTGCAGGTGCGCGGCAACGGCGCCATCCGCACCATCGCGACCGACTACTACGCCCCCGAGACCGAGGGCGCCCCCGCCCGCATGCGCGCCTGGGCCAGCTTCGACGCCGAGCGCCTGCAAGACGGCCTGCCCGGCTTCGACCAGCTGGGCCAGGGCTATTTCGCGGTGCTGATCGACCAGGGCGAGGGCACGACCCCCTACCAGGGCCTGACCCCGCTGGCCGGCGGCTCGCTTGCCAGCTGCGCCCAGACCTATTTCGAACAGTCCGAGCAGCTGCCGACCCGGTTCGAGCTGACGGTGGGCCGCGCACGCCTGCCCGGCCAGCACCAGGACCATTGGCGCGCCGGCGGCATCATGCTGCAGACCCTGCCGGCCGGCAGCCATGCCGGGCCCGAGGGCGACCTGCAATCCGCCGACATCCTGCAAGGCGCGCAATCCGAGGACTGGAACCGCGCCACCACGCTGATGGCCACGGTCGAGGCGATGGAGCTGGTCGACCCGGCCCTGCCGCTGCCCAACCTGGTCTTCCGCCTGTTCCACGAGGAAGAGCCGACCGCCTTCGCCGCGCAGCCGCTGGTCTTCGGCTGCTCCTGCAATGCCGAGCGGGTGCGCAGCACGCTGTCGATCTATTCGGCCAAGGACATCGGCCACATGACCAATGACGACGGCATCGTCACCGCCGATTGCCAGTTCTGCGGCGCGCATTACGAATTCGACCCGAAAAGCCTGGGCTTCGAGGCGGTGATCGACGCCGAGGGCAACCCCCTGCCCAAGGGCGGGGCGGGGGAAAGCCGGGCCGCGCTTTGATGGGAACGATCCGCGAGACATTGACGCGGGCCCTGTCGGGAACGACGGGGCCCTCGTCGGATTTCGACTTCGGCGGCGCCCCGCCGGGCGAGGTGGCGCTGCGCCCGGCCGGCGTGCTGGCCGCCTTCGACGCGGTGGACGGGCGGCTGATCCTGACCAAGCGCGCCAGCAGTCTGCGCCACCATCCCGGCCAGATCGCCCTGCCCGGCGGCAAGGTCGATCCCGGCGATGCCGACGAGATCGCCGCCGCGCTGCGCGAGGCGCATGAGGAGGTGGGCCTCGACCCGGCCCGCGTCGAGGTGCTGGGCACCATGCCGGCGCATCGCACCATCACCGGCTTTGCCATGACCCCGGTGCTGGCGCTGGTCCACGGTCCCTTCACCCCCGTCCCCGAGATGGGCGAGGTCGAGGAGGTGTTCACCGTCCCCTTCGCCCATGTATCCGACCCGGCGAACTACCATGTCGAGGGCCGGATCTGGCGCGGGGTGCGGCGCGACTATTACGTCGCCCCCTGGGGCCCCTATTATATCTGGGGCGCCACCGCCCGCGTTCTGCATTCCCTTGCGACAAGGATTGCCCGATGACCCGGCTGACCGCGCCCTTCCTCGACGACCCGGCCCTGGGGCAGGTACTGGCCGCGCTGGCGGCCCAGGGCGCGCAGGCGCTGATCGTCGGCGGCGCGGTCCGAAACGCGCTTCTGGGCGAGCCGGTGGCGGATGTGGACATCTCGACCTCGGCCCGGCCCGAAGAGACCGTGCGGCTGGCCGAGGCGGCGGGCCTGCGCAGTGTGCCCACCGGCATCGAGCATGGCACCGTCACCATCATCGCCGATGGCCGCGGCTTCGAAGTCACCAGTTTCCGCCGCGACGTGGAAACGGATGGCCGCCGCGCCGTCGTGGCCTATTCCGACCGCATCGAGGATGACGCGCAGCGCCGCGACTTCACCATGAACGCGCTTTACGCCACCGCCTCGGGCGAGGTGCTGGACCCGGTGGGCGGCCTGCCCGACCTGGCCGCGCGTCGGCTGCGCTTCGTCGGCGACCCGCGCGCGCGCATCGCCGAGGACTATCTGCGCATCCTGCGCTTCTTTCGCCTGCTGGCCTGGTATGGGCGCGAGGCCGACCTGCACGCGCTGGCCGCCTGCCGCGAATTGCGCCAGGGGCTTGCCGGCATCTCGAAGGAACGCATCGGCCACGAGATGCGCAAGCTGCTCGACGCCCCCGACCCTTCCCCCGCCATGGCGCTGATGGCCGAGGCGGGCGTGCTGCCGCTGGTCCTGCCCGGTGCGGATGCCAGCGACCTGCCCGACCTGGTCGAGGTCGAGCGGGAATATGGCACCGGCGCCCTGCCCTGCTGGCCGCGCCGGCTGGCGCTCTTGGGCGCGCCGAACCCGGCCGAGGCGCTGCGCCTGTCGCGGGACGAGGCCCGCACCCAGGACCGGATCGCGCAGGCGCTGGCCATGCCCGCGCCGGCCGCCGCCTATCGCCTGGGCCGCGCGAACGCCGCGCAATCGGTGCTGATCCGTGCCGCCCGCGGCGACCGGCCGGCCTTTGGCTGGTGCCACGAACTGGCGCGCGGCGCCGCGGCGAAATTCCCGCTGACCGCCCGCGACCTGATGCCCGAACTGTCCGGCCCCGCCCTGGGCGAGGCGCTGCGCCGGGCCGAGGACGCCTTTGTCGAAAGCGATTTCACCCTGCCGCCCGAGGCGCTGCTGCGGATCGCCCTGCAACAAGAGGCCCGCGCCTGATGCATGATTTCTTCGCCCGCATGATCGACGCCTTCCGCCCGGCCGAGGGTCCGCCGCCGCGCAGCCTGCTGGCATTCTTCCGCTGGTGCCTGTCGGGCGCCTGGCCGGGGCTGACGCTGGCGGCGGTGGCCTCGGCGCTGGGGGGCATCGCCGACGTGGTCTCGGCCGTGCTGCTGGGCTGGGTGGTGGATGCGGTGGTCTCGACCCCCGCGGATCGGATCTGGGCGGACCAGGGCGGGCTGATCCTGGGCTTTGCCGCCTTCTTCCTGCTGATCCGCCCGGCGATCTTCGGGCTTTCCACCGCCAGCTCCAGCGTCATCATCGGGCCGAACATCCTGCCGCTGGTGCTGTCGCGGCTGCATCGCTGGACCATGGGCCATGCAGTGACCTTCTTTGACAACGACTTTGCCGGCCGCATCGCGCAAAAGCAGATGCAGACCGCCCGCGCCGTGACCGACGTGGCGACCGAATTCGTCAACGTGGTGGCCTTTGCCCTGGCCTCGGTGATCGGCTCTGCCGCCTTCCTGGTCTCGGTCGACGGCTGGGGCGCGCTGGCGCTGATGGTCTGGCTGGGCTCATACGTGCTGCTGATCCGCTTCTTCCTGCCGCGCATCCGCACGCGCTCGGCCAGCCGGGCCTCGGCGCGGGCCATGGTCACGGGGCAGGTCGTGGACACGATCACCAACATCAAGACCGTCAAGCTTTTCGCCCATGCCGAGCACGAGGACCGCGCCGCGCTTGGCGCCATGGCCGGTTTCCGCGAACGCGCGCTGGACTTCGGCCGGGTCAGCACCTGGTTTCGCCTGTCGCTGATGACCATCGCCGGCGCGCTGCCGGTGATCCTGGTCGGCGGCACCATCCTGTTGTGGCGGCAGGGCATGGCCACGGCGGGCGACATCGCCGCCGCCGGCGCCATCGCCATGCGGCTGGCGCAGATGACCGGCTGGGTCAGCATGGCGCTGATGGGGGTCTGGGGCAGCATCGGCGAGGTCGAGGACGGCATGAAGACCCTGGCCCCGCCCCATGCCCTGACCGATGCGCCCGACGCCATCGCCCTGGGCCGGGTCGCGGGGCGGATCGACTTCGACCATGTGGATTTCGCCTATGGCCGCGGTGAAGGCGGCATCAGCGACCTGGACCTGCATGTCGCGCCCGGCGAAAAGCTGGGCATCGTCGGCGCCTCGGGGGCGGGGAAATCGACCATGGTCTCGCTGCTTTTGCGGCTCTACGACGTGGAAAGCGGCGCGGTGCGGGTGGACGGCCACGACGTGCGCGCGGTGACGCAGGAAAGCCTGCGCCGCAACATCGCCATGGTCACGCAGGAAACCGCGATGTTCAACCGCTCGGCGCGCGAGAACATCCTGTATGGCCGCCCCGATGCGACCGAGGAGGAAATCGTCGCCGCCGCCACGGCCGCCGAGGCGCATGAGTTCATCCTGAAGCTGCGCGACCACATGGGCCGCACCGGCTATGACGCGCATCTGGGCGAACGCGGCGTCAAGCTGTCTGGCGGCCAGCGCCAGCGCATCGCATTGGCCCGCGCGCTGCTGAAGGACGCGCCGATCCTGGTCCTGGACGAGGCGACCTCGGCGCTCGACAGCGAGGTCGAGGCGCAGGTCCAGGACGCGCTGCACCGCGCCATGCGGGGCAAGACGGTGCTGGCCATCGCCCACCGGCTCTCGACCATCGCCGAGCTGGACCGCATCGTCGTGCTGGAGGCCGGGCGCATCGTCGAACAGGGCGCTCATGCCGAGCTGCTGGCGCTGGACGGCACCTATGCGCGCTACTGGAACCGCCAGTCGGGCGGCTTCCTGGGCACCGAGGACGATGCGGCGGAGGCCGCCGAGTGACACTCTGGACCGTCGAGCGGCTGGGCCGCAAGGGCGACGGCGTCGCCATCAGCGGCGATCGGCGCGCGCTGGCCGCACTGGTGCTGCCCGGCGAACAGATCGAGGGCGAGGCCGAGGCCGGCCGCATCGCCGCCCCGCGCATCGTGACGCCTTCGGCCGAGCGGGTGCGCCCGCCCTGCCAGCATTACCGCGCCTGCGGCGGCTGTTCGCTGATGCATGGCTCGGACGATTTCGTGAAGGCATGGAAGGTCGGCGTGGTGGCCGAGGCGTTGCGGGCGCAGGGGCTTTCGGCGCCGGTCGCGGGGGTGCATGTCTCGCCGCCGCGCTCGCGCCGGCGGGCGGTGCTGTCGGGGCGGCGCACGAAGAAGGGCGCGCTCGTGGGCTTTCACGCCCGCGCCTCGGACGTGATCGTGGACATCGCCGATTGCCATGTGCTGCGGCCGGCGATCCAGTCCGCGCTGCCGATGCTGCGGCAGCTGGTGACGGCCGGCGCCTCGCGTTCGGCCGAGCTGTCGCTGACCGTGACCGAGACTCCGGCGGGGCTGGACCTGGCCGTCTCCGGCGGCAAGCCGATGGAGCCGGCGCTGTTCCAGGCCCTCGCGACGCTGGCCGACCAGGGCGACCTGGCGCGGCTGGGCTGGGACGGGCAGGCGATCACCCGCCGCCCGCCGGCGCTGGCCATGGGCCGGGCGCGGGTGGTGCCGCCGCCGGGCGCATTCCTGCAAGCCACCGCCGAGGGCGAGGCCGCGCTGCTGGCCGCCGTGCGCGGCATGGTGGGGAACGCCGGGCGGGTGCTGGACCTGTTCGCGGGCTGCGGCACCTTCTCGCTGCCCCTGTCCGAGACGGCCGAGGTCCATGCCGTCGAGGGGTTGGCCGCGCCGTTGCAGGCACTGGATGCCGCCGCCCGGCAGGCACCGGGCCTGCGCCGAATCACGACCGAGATTCGCGACCTGGCGCGCCGCCCGCTGATGCCCGACGAGCTGGCCTATGACGCAATCGTGATCGATCCGCCCCGCGCCGGGGCCGAGGCGCAGGCGCGCGAGATCGCCCGCGCGCAGGTGCCGCGGCTCGCCTGGGTCAGCTGCGACCCCGTCACTTTCGCAAGGGATGCGCGGATTCTCGCCGAGGGAGGCTATGGGTTGTGCCGGCTGTTCGTGGTCGACCAATTCCGCTGGTCGCCGCATGTCGAGACCGTGGCGGAGTTTCGCCGACGCTAGCGAAATTTTAATCTCTGTGGTATTTCATAACAAAACGAAGCGCATAGCGCACACAGAGGGTAGTGATGATTCGGGCAATACGCGCATTTTTCGCGGTTGTCGCAGTAGCCGTTTTGGCAAGCTGCGGCGGGGGCGACAGCCTGCAACCCAGCAAGACCTATCAGGGGCCGCCGATCACGCAGATCGTGGTCAAGAAGGCCGATCGCAAGATGTATCTGGTCAGCGGCAAGGAGGTCGTCAAAAGCTACAAGATCGACCTGGGCAACCAGCCGTTTGGCCACAAGCAATTCGAAGGCGACGGCCGCACGCCCGAGGGCCTGTATTTCATCGACCGCTTCAACCCGCGCAGCCGTTACCACCTGTCGGTCGGCATCTCCTATCCTTCGGCGCAGGACGTGGCCAATGCGGCGGCGCGCGGCCAGCGGCCGGGCGGCGACATCTTCATCCACGGCCTCGGCCCCGAAGGGCGGGCGCTGAACCGGCCGGACTGGACCGCCGGCTGCATCGCCGTCACCGACCAGGAGATCGAGGAGATCTTCACCATGCTGCGGCCGGGCGTGCCGATCTTCATCTATCCCTGACGCCGCCCGAGGACGAGACAGGCCCCGCGCATCAGCGCGGGGCCTTGCCATGTCCGAAGGCCGGGAAGGCGGCAAGCCCCGGCCGGCGCGGCTGACGCATCGGCCATGAACAACGCCCGTGGTCTTCGCGCCGCCTGCACCGGCAGGGCGATCCGGCCGGGCGGGCGGGTCGGGTGAACCGAGGCTTCGCGGCAAAATAACGAGTTGCACAAGGGCGATGCCTGCCTGTAGGTAAAAATTGACTGAATCACTTGGGTATTATCAGTCGCTTCTTCACCTATTCGCGGAGATCATCCATGAGATCGCTACTTGCCCCCGCCCTTCTGGCCGCCACCTTCGCCGGCGCCGGCGCCGGTGCCCAGGCCCAGGATTTCGGCTATGAAGCATTCGAGCCTTCGGTGAACCACATCGACCTCGAGACCTGTCCCGCCCGCGTGACGGCCAAGGAGGTCTTCTGCCGCGCCACGCTTCTGAACGACACCGTCTATGTCTATGTCTTCGAGGACACCGACGAGATGAAATACGTCGAAATGCTGGCCTTCGAGGCAGGCGAATACGAGATTACCTTCAAATAACGATCCGGGGCGCGGGGTCCGGCGGACCGAAGCGGCCAACGTGCTGCGCCCTGCAGGATCGGTCCCACGACGGCATTTTCCGGCCAGCCTCGGCCGGCCGGACATGACGGCATCTGGCACTGGATGCCGCATCCTTGCTCCGGCTCTCTTCGTGAACCGGCATGCGCCACCGACGGGGCGCGGCGCGGCAATGGCCCTGACCGGGCGCCGCTTGCAGGCCGGGCGGACATGACGGCAGCTGGCACCGGATGCCGCATCATGCTCCGGCCCTCTTCGCGAACCGGCATGCGCCACCGACGGGGCGCGGGGCGGCAATGGCCCTGACCGGGCGCCGCTTGCAGGCCGGGCGGAAAGGCGGAACCCGGCACCGAATGCCGCATCATGCTCCGGCCCTCTTCGCGAACCAGCATACGCCGCCGACGGGGCGCGGGGCGGCAATGGCCCTGACCGGGCGCCGCTTGCAGGCCGGGCGGACATGACGCGGCCCGCAGAGGGCCGCGCCGCGCGGTCAGATGCCGGCGCCGGGGGCAAAGCCGCCGGCCATGGCCACCGGCGCGCCGGCCGCGCCGCCGGTGATCAGCACCCACCAGATCTTGCCCGAAGGCTCCTGATACCAGCCGATGCCGAATTCCGTGGCGCGCGGGTCCATGATCACGTCGCGGGTGTCGCGGGTCTGCATCCAGGCGTTCAGGGTGGTGATCTCGTTCTCGTAGGTCTCGGAGATGTTCTCGCCGACCAGATGGCCCATGTAGCCCTGGCGCCGCACCCGCTCGAGCGGCGAAGAGCCGTCCGAGCCGAAATGCCAGGCCCGGTTCTGCGCCGCCATGTCGCGGGCATGGACCTTGGCGGCCGCATCCAGCGCGGGGCTCTGCATCATGGCGGGGGCCGCGACATTGGCGCGCAGCGCGTTGATCTGGCCCAGGACGCGGCCGGGGATCTGCGCCTCTTCGCGCGGGGTGATGCGATAGGCCGTCGGCAGCGGCTGCCCGTCGGGGCCTAGTTGCGGCTGAGGCTGCTGGCAGGCCGCGAGCGCCAGCACCGACACAAGCGCCAGGGTGGAAAGTTTCAGCATGATGTCCTGTCCCCAAGGATGTTTGCGCCAGCCATACAAAAGCGCAACCGCCGCTTCAAACCCAAGATTGCGTGAGCGCAACAGGCTGCGACTGTGTTGCGACAATGACGCTTGTTTGAATTGCAAGGCGCCTGCGGCGGGCGTAAATCCCCGTTCCAGCAAGACCTCTTTCGCACATTCGGGCAGAGAAGGCCGCAGGAAGCGGTCCGTCACATATCAGGAGCGACACATGATCACGCCGAAGAAACCGGTCTCGCGCCGGAAATTTCTGACCGCCTCGGTGGCGATGGGCGCGGCAGGGCTGGCGGCCCCGGCCATTGCGCAATCCTTCGACCCCTATACCGGCCAGCCCCTGCAGGGCACGGCGGGCGGCGCCACCCCGGATGCGGGCATGGTGCAATACGACGCCGCGCAGGATTCGCGCCGCAACATCTCCAGCTTCCGCATGCAGGACTGGCAGCCCTATTTCAGCAGCCTGACCAATGGCGCGATCCTGGTCGACCTGACCTCGCGCGCGCTGCATTACTGGTCCGAGGACCAGTCGGTCTACAAGCTGTTCCCGACCTCTGTCCCGGTCAGCGCCGACCTGACCCGCACCGGCCGCACCGAGATCATCAAGAAGGTCGAGGGCCCCAGCTGGGCGCCCACCCCCGAGATGAAGAAGCGCAACCCCGAATGGCCGGATTTCGTGCCGCCGGGGCCGGACAACCCGCTGGGCACCCATGCGCTGTGGCTGAGCTGGCAGTATTACCGCATCCACGGCACGCATGACACGCGCAAGATCGGCCGCAAGTCCTCGAACGGCTGCATCGGCCTTTACAACGAGCATATCAAGCAGCTCTACGACCTGACCAAGATCGGCACCCAGGTTCTGCTGATCTGACCCGGCCGAACAGGAACGACAGCAAGGGGGCCGCGAGGCCCCTTTTTCGTTTC
>NZ_VCBQ01000055.1:0-32847 GCF_006386455.1 Paracoccus sp. FO-3
GCTGGCGTGCTGCGGCGGCCGGATCGTGCGGGCAATGCCCAATGCCGCGGCCGAGATCGGCGCCTCCTATTCGCCCTTCTGGGCCGGGCCCGGCGTGACCGCCGCCGACCGCGCCACGGTGCGCCGCCTGCTCTCGGCCATCGGCAGCACCGACGAGCTGGAGACCGAGGCGCAAATCGACCTGATGACCGCCCTGCCCGGCTCGGGCGCGGCCTATCCGGCGCTGATGGCCACGGCGATGGCCGCTTTCATGCGCGCGCGCGGCATCCCCGAGGCCATCGCCTGGCGCGCGGCCGAGGCGGCGGTGGTCGGCGGCGCCCGGCTGCTGGAAGACCGCATCACCGAGGCCCCCGCCCTGCTCGCCGCCTACCGCGCCTATCGCGGCACCACCGCCGCCGGCCTCGATGCCGCCGAGGCCGCAGGCTTCCCCCAAGCCATCGAGACCGCCCTCGCCGCCGCAACCGAAAAGGCCCGGACCATGACGCAGACCACGGCCCCCACATGACCCGCAAGACGATCGAAACCCTCCACGACACCGACTACGACACCATCGTCATCGGCGCCGGAGCCGTCGGCTGCGCCACCGCACGCCAACTCGCAGCACGCGGCTTTCGCACCCTGCTGGTGGATCGGGCAGACTTCGGCGCAGGAACCTCGTCGCGTTCCAGCCGGATGCTCTATTCCGGGCTCGGCTATCTCGCCGCGCGCTATCCCTTGTGGCAGATGCCCTTCCGGCCCGCCGACATGATCCGGCGGCTGCTTTATACCCGCGAGGTCATGCGCTGCCGGGCCGAGCTGGTGCGCGACATGCCGGGCCACCTGACGAAACATCGCTTCCACTACCCGTTCCGCAGGGGCGACCGCTATCCGCCCTGGCTGGTCGACCTGGGCTTTCGCCTGGTCGAGGCGCTGGACGGCTGGCGGGTGCCGCTGGCCTATCGCCGCCTCGCCCCGGCGCAGGCGGCCGCGGACAGCGCCATGGCCGCGGCCCTGGGCGGACCGCTGCGCGGCGTGAGCGTGTTCGAGGAATACATGTATGCCTGGCCCGAGCGCATCTGCGTCGATACCGCCCTGGATGCCGAGCGGCGCGGCGCCACCATCCGCACCTATGCCGAGGTGACGGCGATTGCGCGCGACGGCGAGGGCTGGCTGGTCACGCTGGAGGAACGCGCGCCCGAGATGCATGGCCGGGCGCAGGTCCGCGCCCGCATGGTGGTGAACGCCGCCGGCCCCTGGATCGACCGGGTGCCGGGCGGCGGCTCGGGCCGGCGCCGGGTGATCGGCATCAAGGGCGTCAACGTCATGGTGCGCCTGCCCGAGGCGTTCCGCGGCCAGGGGCTGGAAGCCTTTTCCCGCAAGGGCGAGCCCTATTACGTCTTTCCCTGGCGCGATTTCCACTTCATCGGCCCGACCGAGACCGAAGTCACCGCCAACCCCGACGACATCCGCGTCGAGGAGGCCGAGGTCGACTATATCCTGGGCGAGGCCAACCACCTGTTCCTTGGCCTGCAGCTGACGCGCGCCGACGTGCTGCATTGCTGGTGCGGGGTGCGGCCGACCTCGACCCGCGACGGCCGCACCACCAGCCTGCCGGTTGAGGTGGCCGAAGACCCCGCGATGCCCGGCCTGCTGGCCGTCACCGGCTCGACCATCATGCTGCATCGCCACGCGGCGCGGCAGGTGGCGCGCCGCGTCGAAAGGCGCCTGGGCAAACGCGGCCCGGCGCCGGAAGGGATCATTTCGCCGCCGCAGGACCAGGGCATCGGCCAGATGGCTGCCGCCGAACATGTGGTGCGGCTTGCCGACCTGATCCGCCGGCGGCTGCCCGACGGGCTGGAGCCCGACCTGGGCCGGGCCCGTGCCGAGGCGCTGTCACGCATCGCCGCCGCCAGCCTGGGCTGGTCCGAGGCCCGCCGGCAGGACGAGTTGCGCCATTTCGAGGAGGACACGGCCCGGGTCTATCGCCAGCCCTGACCCGGCTCAGCCCGCCGCCAGCCAGTCTGCGAACAGCCTTGCCCTTGCGGAGGCGCGGGGATTGATCCTGAGCGAGAAGGCGGCGGGCGAGGGGATGCTCTCGGGCACCAGGCTGACCAGGCGGCCGGCTTGCAGGACGCGGGCCATCAGCCCCTCCCAGCCCAGCACCGCGCCGACATCGTCCTCGGCCGCCTGCAGGGCGATCATGTGGTTGTTGACAAACAGGCTGCGCCCGGAGGGCGGCGGATGGCCGAGCTCGCGAAACCAGTCGGCCCAGCCTGTCCAGGCATTGTGGTCGTCGTTCATGTGGACCAGCGGCGCGCGCAGCAGATCCTTGATTCCCCGGATGCCGTGTTCCCTGGCGAAATGCGGCGTGCCATAGGCCAGGATGCGGTCGCGGAAGATTTCCCGCCATTCGTCGCCGTCATCGCCGGGAACCGCATAGCCGATGTGCAGGTCGTGCCGGCTGGCCGCCGTGGCCACGTCGCTGATGATCTGCGAGACGGTGATGCCGGGGTGGATCTTCCAGAAGGCGGTGATCTTGGGGGTCAGCCACAAGGCGCTGACCGCCGTGGTGGTGCGGATGGTCACGTCCACGGCATCGGGCCGGTCGCGCAGCCGGCTGACGGCGTCCGAGATCGTCTCGAAGCCGCGTTGCAGCGCAACCAGCAGGAAGGCGCCCTTCTCGGTCAGCTCGACCCCGCGGTGCCGGCGGATGAACAGCGCGCAGCCCAGGTTCTGCTCCAGCGCCTTGACCTGGTGGCTGATCGCGGCGGGGGTGACGTTCATCTCCTGCGCGGCGGCCTTGAAGCTCATGTTGCGGGCCGCCGCCTCGAAGCAGATCAGCGCGGTCATCGAGGCGAAGTCATGGGGATTGGGCATGCCGGGCCGTATTCAGGTTACTTCACCTAATCCAGGATGAATTTTTATGCCGTTGTCAATGGGAAACGAGTCGGCGGAATATTAGGCCAGTTCAACCTCAGCGTGGAAGCCGACAATGACAGCCACCCAACCGAACATCCATGACCTGCTTGCGCGCCGCCGGCCCGGACATGCGCTGGAACAGCCCTTCTACACCTCGGCCGAGATCTATCAGCTCGACCTGGAGAATATCTGGTATCGCGAATGGCTCTATGCCATCCCGGCCTGCCAGCTGGCCAGGGCGGGCAGCTACGTCACCCTGAAGATCGGCGATTACAACGTCATCATCGTCAAGGGCCGAGACGGCGAGATCCGCGCCTTCCACAACTCCTGCCGGCACCGCGGCTCGATCGTCTGCAAGGCCCGCGAGGGCCAGGTGGCCAAGCTGGTCTGCCCCTATCACTCCTGGACCTACGACCTCGACGGCCGGCTGGTCTGGGCCGACAAGATGAATGCCGATTTCGACCCCTCGCAGCACGGGCTGCGCAGCGTCCATCTGCGCGAGGTCGGTGGCCTGGTCTATATCTGCCTGGCCGAGAACCCGCCGAACTTCGAAACATTCGCGCAAAAGGCGGCGCCTTATCTGGACGTGCACGACCTCGGCGACGCCAAGGTGGCCTATACCTCCTCGATCATCGAGAAGGGCAACTGGAAGCTGGTGTGGGAAAACAACCGCGAATGCTATCATTGCAGCGCGAACCATCCGTCGCTGTGCCGATCCTTCCCGCTGGACCCGGAAATGTCCGGCATCATGCCCGACGGCAGCGTCTCGGAAAAACTGCAGGCGCATTTCGACCGCTGCACCGCCGCGGGCGCACCCGCGCAGTTCTACCTGGGCGAGCACGGCCAGTTCCGCCTGACCCGCGCCCCGCTGGAAGGCGATGCGGTCAGCTATACCATGGATGGCAAGGTCGCGGTGCAAAAGAACCTGGGCCGGGTGCCCTTTGCCGACGCCGGCCCGCTGATGGTGTTCCACTACCCGACCACCTGGAACCATTTCCTGCCCGATCACTCGCTGACCTTCCGGGTGATGCCGATCAGCCCGACCGAGACCGAAGTGACCACCACCTGGCTGGTGCACAAGGATGCGGTCGAGGGGGTGGACTACGACCTCAAGCGCCTGACCGAGGTCTGGATCGCCACCAATGACGAGGATCGCGAAGTGGTCGAGACCAACCAGCTTGGCGTCAGCACGCCCGCCTTCGTCCCCGGTCCCTATTCGGACTATTGGGAAAGCGGCGTCATCCAGTTCGTGGACTGGTATGCGGATGCCATGGAGCGTGCGCTCGGCCCCAGCCGCATGGCGGCCGAGTGACGATGAACGCAGCACTGAAACCGACGCTGGCCTTCTGGACCGACGCCGAGGAGCTGGAATGCGTCTCGTTCCTGCCCGAGGCGCCGGAGGTGATGACCTTCTGCTTCCGCAGCCCCTCGGGCGCGCTCTTCAGCCATGAGCCGGGGCAGTTCCTGACGCTGGAGCTGCCCCTGCCCGGCGGGCCGCTGCATCGCACCTATACCATCTCGTCCTCGCCCTCGCGGCCGACCTCGCTGACGGTGACGGTCAAGGCGCAGAGGGATTCCATCGGCACGCGCTGGATGTTCGACCACCTGCGGCCGGGGATGCGCATCCGCGCCAGGGGACCGGCGGGCAAGTTCTCGATGATGCGGGGTCCGGCCGCGAAATACCTGTTCATCTCGGCCGGATCGGGCATCACGCCGATGATGTCGATGACGACCTTCCTTTACGATTCCGGGCGGGCGCCGGACATCGTCTTCGTCAACTGCGCCCGCCGCCCCTCCGAGATCATCTTCCGCGAGCGGCTGGAGCACATGGCGACGCGCGTCGCCGGCATCGACCTGAAATGGATCGTCGAGGAACCCGACCCCTATCGGCCCTGGACCGGCTATCGCGGCATGGTCAACCAGCTGGTGCTGGGCCTGGTCGCGCCCGACTACCTGGAGCGCGACGTCTATTGCTGCGGCCCCGAGCCCTTCATGCAGGCGGTGCGCGACATCCTGCACGGGCTGGGCTACGACATGGCCCGCTATCACCAGGAAAGCTTCGGCGCCCCGCCGGCCGAGGCCGAGGCGGTGCCCGAGGACGTGGTGCCGCAAGAGGACGCGCTGGCCGAGGTCAGCTTCGCCGCATCCGGCAAGACCGCCCGCTGCGCGCAAACCGAGACCATCCTGGCCACGGCGCGGGCGGCGGGCATCCCGATCCCCTCGGGCTGCGGCATGGGCATCTGCGGCACCTGCCAGGTGCTCAGGCTCTCGGGCCAGGTCCACATGGTCCACAACGGCGGCATCACCGACGAGGATGTCGAGGCGGGCTATATCCTCGCCTGCTGCTCAAGGCCCATCGGAAACGTTACCATCGATCTGTGACGCGTTCAGGGGCCGCCGGTCCCCGGAAACGCATCGCTCAAGCAACAAGCAATATGACAGGGACAGGCCATGAAGATTGCCGAAATACACGTCTATGCCCATGATCTGCCGGTCAAGGACGGGCCCTATACCATCGCCAGCTCGACGGTCTGGTCGCTGCAGAGCACGCTGGTCAAAATCGTCGCCGACAGCGGGTTGGCGGGCTGGGGCGAGACCTGCCCGGTCGGCCCGACCTATGCGCCCAGCCATGCGCTTGGCGCCCGTGCCGCGCTGGCCGAGATGGCGCCGGGCCTGATCGGCGCGAACCCGCTGCAGCCGCTGGTCCTGCGCCGCCGCATGGACGGGCTGCTTTGCGGGCATAACTACGCCAAGGCGGCCATCGACATCGCCGCCCATGACCTGATGGGCAAGCATTACGGCGTCCGCGTGGCGGACCTGCTGGGCGGCGTCGCGGCCGAGCGCCTGCCCTCCTATTACGCCACCGGCATCGGCCAGCCCGACGAGATCGCCCGCATCGCCGCCGAGAAGGTCGCCGAGGGCTTCCCGCGCCTGCAGATCAAGATCGGCGCGCGCCCGGTCGAGATCGACATCGAGACCGTGCGCAAGGTCTGGGAGCGCATCCGCGGCACCGGCACGCGGCTGGCGGTGGACGGCAACCGCAGCCTGCCCGCCCGCGACGTGCTGCGGCTCAGCCGCGAATGCCCCGAGATCCCCTTCGTGCTGGAACAGCCCTGCAACACGCTGGAGGAGATCGCGGCCATTCGCGGCCGCGTCCAGCACGGCATCTACCTGGACGAGAGCGGCGAGGATCTGTCCACGGTGATCCGCGCCGCCGGCCAGGGGCTCTGCGACGGGTTCGGCATGAAGGTGACGCGCATCGGCGGGCTGCAACCGATGGCGGCGTTCCGCGACATCTGCGAGGCGCGCGCCCTGCCCCATACCTGCGACGACGCCTGGGGCGGCGACATCATCGCCGCTGCCTGCACCCATGTCGGCGCCACCGTCCAGCCGCGGCTGAACGAGGGCGTCTGGGTCGCCCAGCCCTATATCGCGCAGCCCTACGACCCGGAGAACGGCATCCGCATCACGGGCGGCCATATCGACCTGCCCAAGGGTCCGGGCCTTGGGGTCATTCCCGAAGAAAGCCTGTTCAACCCGCCGGTTGCATTCTTTTCCTGAAGCGGTTTCACCAGCGACGCGCGCGGCCACCTGCCGGTCATGTCTCGAGGGCTACGATCATTCGCCGGGTGGGGGATATGCGTGAGAAAGGACCGGCCGCGTATTGCGGCCGGTTTCTCCATTGGCCACAGGCCCGGCCGATGAATGCCTAAGCCCGGTGGCCAAGCCCAATGGCCTTGAATGCGGTTTCACGAGCAGCTCATACGGCCGCCTGCCGGTTCTGTCGCAAAGGCCACGATCATTCGCCGGGTCGGGCGGTATGGGCGCGAAAGGACCGGCCGCCTATCGCTGCCGGTTTCCCCCTTGGCCGCAGGACCGGGCCGATGGACACCCCGGCCCGGCGGCTAAAGCCCGATGGCCTTGTAGGCCTGTGCCACCTCGTCGATGGCCAGCACATAGGCGGCGGTGCGCAGGTCCGGGTAGCTGCCGTCGGGGCGGTTCCACAGCGCGCTCATCCGGCGATAGGCGGCGCGCATGATGTCGTCGAGGCCCGAGCGGACCAGCGCGATCTCGCTGCGCGCCTCCAGGAAGCGGGCATGCTCGCTGGGAAAGTCCCGGCCGGTCATCTGCTCGAGCGAGCGCGCAAGCAGCCGGTGCTCGTCCTCTTCCAGCCGCCGTTCCATCAGGCCGAAGGGGATGTGGCTGAGGTTCTTCACCCATTCGAAATAGGACACCACCACGCCGCCGGCATTGGCGAAGAGGTCGGGTAGGATGATCTTGCCGGCCTGGCGCAGGATGGTGTCGGCGGCCTTGGTCGTGGGGCCGTTGGCGGCCTCGACGATCAGCGCCGCCTTGATGGCGGCGGCATTTTCGCCCGTGATCGCGCCCTCGGCCGCGGCGGGGATCAGGATGTCGCAATCGTCGGCCAGCGCCCCCATGTCGGGCGGGCTGACCGCGCCGCCGGCAAAGCCCTCGACCGAGCCGGTCTGGACCAGATGCGCCTTGAGCGCGTCGATGTCGATGCCGTCGGGGTTGCGCACCACGCCCGTCCGCTCGATCACCGTGACGATGCGCACCCCGTCCTCCTGCGACAGGAACTTGGCGGCGTGGAAGCCCACGTTTCCAAGGCCCTGCACCACGCAGGTCAGGCCGGACAGGATCTCGGACTGGAAGCCGGCGCGGGCGCGGTCGGCGGGATGGCGGAAGAATTCGCGGATCGCGTATTGCACGCCGCGGCCGGTGGCCTCGGTGCGGCCCTCGATGCCGCCGCCGCCGACCGGCTTGCCGGTGACGCAACCCAGCGCGTTGATGTCCTGCGGGCGGGCGCGGCGGTATTCGTCGGCGATCCACATCATGTTCAGCTCGCCCGTGCCCATGTCCGGTGCCGGCACGTTGGCGGCCGAGCTGAGGAATTCATGCGCCATCAGCTCCTGCGCGAAGCGGCGGGTGATCTTTTCCAGCTCGGTCTCGGTCCAGTCGGCGGGGTCGATCTTCAGCGCCCCCTTGGAGCCGCCGAAGGGCAGCCGCACCAGCGCGCATTTGTAGGTCATCAGCGCCGCCAGCGCCTCGACCTCGTCCTGGTCGGCGTTGGGGGCAAAGCGGATGCCGCCCTTGGCCGGACGGCTATGGGTCGAATGCACGGCGCGCCAGCCGGTGAAGGTATGCATGCGCCCGCGCAGCCGCACGCCGAAGCGGGTGACATAGGTCGCGTTGCAAACCTTGATCTTCTCGGCCAGCCCCTCGGGCAGGTCGCAGCGCGAGGCCGCGACGTCGAACATCTCGTTCACATCGGCCAGGAATGATTGATTGCTCATGGAACGCCTCCTCCGGGCTCTTTCTGGAAAACAGGGGGCCGCGGCGGGCCCCCTGCGGTCATCTCAGCCGGCCAGCAGCGCGGCGTTGCCGCCCGCGGCGGTGGTGTCCACGCAAAGGTGGCGTTCATGCGCGACATGGGCGAGGTCGGGCATGGCGCCGATCAGCGGCACGATGGCGCCTGCACGCCCAGCCAGCGCGCGGGCATAGGCGCGGCCCTGCGCCTCGTCGCCCCACCACAGCACCGCCGAAAGCTGCGGCAGCCGGGTCAGCGCCTCGGGCGGCAACTCGCCCTCGGCGCCGACGGCCTGGCCACCGAGCGCCTGGACCGCCGCCACCTGCGCCGCCACCGCCTGCGGGCCGGGGCCGAGGCAGAGGACCGGCGGCCGGCTATGCGCGGAAAGCCGGTTCAACTCGCCCGTGGGGCCGGGCATCAGCCGCTCCTCGATCCTTGTTGGGACGGTGGCGGACAGCGCGCCGCGCAGCCGCGCCTCGTCGGCCGGGCCCTGCCAGCCGCCCGCCGGGGCCGCGGGCTCGGCCGGCGCGAAGAAGCGCGGCAGGTAAAGCGGGCCGCCCGCCTTCGGCCCGGTGCCCGACAGCCCCTCGCCGCCAAAGGGCTGGCTGCCCACCACGGCGCCGATCTGGTTGCGGTTGACGTAGATATTGCCGGCATGGATGGCGTCCGATACCTCCTGCACGCGCGAATCGATGCGGGTGTGCAGCCCGAAGGTCAGGCCGAAGCCGCGCGCGTTGATAGCGGCGACGACGCGCTCCAGCTCGCCGGCACGGAAGGTCGCGACATGCAGGACCGGGCCGAAGACCTCGCGTTCCAGGTCGTCGATGCCCTCGACCCGCAGCAGCACGGGGGCGATGAAATGGCCCTGCTTCGGTGCCCAGATGCGATGCAGGATGCGGTTCGCCTTGCTCTCCAGGTAGCGCTCGATGCCGGCCTGCGCCTCGGCGTCGATCACCGGGCCGACATCGGTCGAAAGCCGCCAGGGATCGCCCAGCCGCAGCTCGTCCATGGCGCCCTTGATCATGGCGATCAGATGCGGGGCGATGTCCTCCTGCACGTAAAGGCAGCGCAGCGCCGAGCAGCGCTGCCCGGCCGAGCGGAAGGCCGAGGCGACGATGTCGCGCACCGCCTGTTCCGGCAGTGCGGTGGAATCGACGATCATCGCGTTCAGCCCGCCGGTCTCGGCGATCAGCGGCGTGCCGGGGGCCATATGCTCGGCCATGGCGCGGGCGATGGTCTGCGCCGTCTCGGTCGAGCCGGTGAAGACCACGCCGTTGATCCGCGAATCCGCGGTCAGCGCCGCCCCCACCGTGCCGCCCTGCCCCGGCAGCAGCTGCAGCGCGCCGGCCGGAACGCCGGCCTCGTGCAGCAGCCGCACGGCGATGGCGGCGACCAGCGGCGTCTGCTCGGCCGGCTTCGCCAGCACGGCATTGCCCGCCATCAGCGCCGCGGCGATCTGGCCGGTAAAGATCGCCAGCGGAAAGTTCCAGGGGCTGATCGCCGCGATCACCCCGCGCGGCCGGCCGGTCGCCCCTTCGCCCTCGGCTGCGTAATAGCGCAGGAAATCGGCGGCCTCGCGCAATTCGCCCACGCAATCGGGCAGGGTCTTGCCCGCCTCGCGCGCCAGGGCGGCGAAGATCGGGCCGAAATGCGCCTCGTAGAGGTCGGCTGCACGGCGCAGCACCGCGGCGCGGGTGGCGGCGGGCGCGTCCCAGGGCCGGGCGTCGTCGATGGCGCGGGCGACGGTCTCGGCATCGGCCTCGGTCACATGGGCGACCAACTCGCCCGTGGCCGGGTTCGCGACCGCGACCCGCGTGCCCGAGCCGGCGGAGACGGTCAGCGGCGCGGCATCCGGCACCGGGCCGTTGCGGGCGGCCTCGATCCGGGCCAGCGTCGCCTCGTCGCTCAGGTCGAAGCCCTGCGAATTGCGCCGGACCTTGCCGAAGATCGCCGCGGGCGCGGCCAGCCCGGCTGGCGGACGGGCGCCGGCCAGCGCCTCGAACGGGTCGCGCGCGACCTCCTCGGGCGAGACGGTTTCGTCCACGATCTGATGCACGAAGCTGCTGTTCGCGCCATTCTCCAGCAGGCGCCGCACCAGATAGGCCAGCAGGTCGCGATGCGCGCCGACCGGGGCATAGATGCGGCAGCGGCCGTTATAGTCGCGCAGCACGATGTCGTGCAGCCGCTCGCCCATGCCATGCAGGCGCTGGAACTCGAAGGGGATGTCGCCGGCCATTTCCAGGATCGCCGCGACGGTCTGGGCGTTATGGGTGGCGAATTGCGGATAGATGCGGTCGGCGTAGCCGATCAGCTTGCGGGCATGGGCGATATAGCTGACGTCGGTCGCGACCTTGCTGGTGAACAGCGGGAAACCGTCGAAACCCTCGACCTGGGCACGCTTGATCTCGGTGTCCCAATAGGCGCCCTTGACCAGCCGCACCATGATGCGCCGGTCCAGCCGCTCGGCGGTGGTGTAAAGCCAGTCGATGACCTGGCCCGCGCGCTTGCCGTAAGCCTGCACCACCACGCCGAACCCGTCCCAGCCGGCCAGCGAGGGGTCCGACAGCACCGCCTCGATCACCTTCAGCGAGATCACCAGCCGGTCCTGTTCCTCGGCGTCGATGTTCATGCCCATGCCGGCGGCCTTGGCCTGGCGGGCCAGCGACAGCACCACCGGCACCAGCTCGGCCATGACGCGGGTTTCCTGCGCCACCTCATAGCGCGGATGCAGCGCCGAAAGCTTGATCGAGATGCCGGGGTTCATCTCGACCGAGCCCTTGTCGCAGGCCCTGGCGATGGCGGCGATGGCGTCGGCATAGGCGCGGGCATAGCGCGCGGCGTCGAGCCCGGTCATCGCCGCCTCGCCCAGCATGTCGTAGCTGTAGGTAAAGCCCTGCGCCTCGCGCTGCCTGGCGCGCTCCAGCGCCTTCTGGATGGTCTCGCCCAGCACGAACTGCCGGCCCATTTCCTTCATCGCCCGGCCGACGGCGGCGCGGATCACCGGCTCGCCCAGCCGCCGCACGGCGCCGCGCAGGGTGCCGGCGATGCCGCCCTGGTCGTCGTCCAGCACCTTGCCGGTCAGCATCAGCGCCCAGGTCGAGGCATTGACCAGCGACGAGGACGCCTCGCCCAGGTGCCGGCCCCAGTCCGAGGGCGCGATCTTGTCCTCGATCAGCGCGTCGATGGTCATGCGGTCGGGGACGCGCAGCATAGCCTCGGCCAGGCACATCAGCGCCACGCCTTCACGCGTGGACAGGCCGTATTCGGCCAGGAAATGTTCCATCATCGTCGGCTTGGCCTCGGCGCGGATGCGGCGCACCAGCTCGGCGGCGCGACCGGTGATGGCGGCGCGGGCCTCGGGGCTCAGCGCGGCCTGCGCGACCAGCCGGTTCAGCAGTTCCGCCTCGTCGGCGAATTTCGCCTGGGTGGAAAACGCGTCGGAAAGCTCGGTGGGGTTGACACGTATCATGCCGATCTCCTTATTCGATAGGACAGGAATACCAGATGGCTGCCAGGCGGTGCGCCTGAATATCGGCCAGCAGGTAGGCCGATGGAACAAATTCGAGGCGATTTTCAGTATGGACCCGGATCTGGACACGCAGGACCGCAAGATCCTGGCGGAGCTGACGCAGAACGCGCGCATCCCCATCGCCGAACTGGCGCGCCGGGTCGGGCTGTCCAAGACCCCGGTGGCGCAGCGCATCCGGCATCTGGAAGAGATCGGGCTGATCACCGGCTATCGCGCCATCCTGTCGCCCCTGAAGCTGGGCCTGACCCATGTGACCTATGTCGAGGTCAGCATGAACGACACCCGCGAACATGCGCTGCAGCAGTTCAACGCCGCCGTCCGCGCCATTCCCGAAGTCGAGGAATGCTACATGATCGCCGGCGGCTGCGACTACCTGATGAAGGTCCGCTCGCGCGACATGGCCGATTTCCGCCGCATCCTGGCCGAGAAGATCTCGACCCTGCCCCATGTCAGCAACACCTCGAGCCATGTCTCGATGGAGGCGGTGGTCGAGCAGAACTTCCGCCTGGGCTGACCGCTTACGCCGCCATCACCCGCGCGATCCAGGACGCGATCATCAGGTCCAGATGCGCGCCGCCGCCGTTCTTGAACACGGTGATCTCGTCATTCGAGCGGCGCCGGCGGGCACCGGGGCGCAGCAGGTCGTAGAAGTCGCCCAGCACGCTTTCGGCCGTGATCGCGCCCGAGGCGATGGGCATCGTCAGCTCGCCGATATGGCCTAGCGTGGTCGCGCGGCTGTCCACGAACAGCGCGGCCCTGGCCATCAGCGCATCGTCGGCCTCGCGCATGTCGGCCTTGAAGGCGCCGATCAGGTCGACATGGGTGCCGGGCCGGACCCAGTCGCCCAGGATCACCGGCTGCCGCGCCATGGTGGCGGCCGAGACGATGTCGGCCTGCCCGACCGCCGCGCGCAGGTCCGGCACCGGCTGGAGATCGGCTGCGACGCCGCCCAGCCCGGCCACCAGCGCCTGCGCCTGTTCCGGCCGGCGCGACCAGACCGAGACGCGCTCGATCCCCGGCAGCACCGCTGTATAGGCCCTGACCAGGCTGGCAGCGACCGTGCCCGCGCCGACGACCAGCAGGTGCCGGCTGTCCGGCCGCGCCAGCAGGCTGGCGCCCAGGACGGAATCGGCGGCGGTCTTGATCTCGGTCACAAGCGGGCTGTCCACGATGGCCTGCAGCGCGCCCGTATCCTTGTCGAAGACCAGCATCGCCCCCTGGACCGTGGGCAGCCCCTTGGCCGCATTGCCGTCGCAGACGGTGAAGGTCTTGGCCCCGTAGCCCAGCCCCTCGATGAAGGCCGAGCGGCTCATCATCGTGCCGGTGGGCGGGCCCAGGAACACGTCCCGGATCTCGGCCGGGGGCAGCGCATGGCCCTGCCGCAGCGCCTCGACGGCATCGCGCCACCTTAGCCGGCCGATCGCGGCCGCGTAGGACAGGAATTGCGGAACCTTCGCGCCCGTCATCGTGTCATGCCTCCGTCACATGCCCATCGGCCAGGTATCCGACAGGCGATAGCCGCCCTGGAAGGGGTCGGCGGGATCGACCATCAGTTGCCGGGTGCCCACCACCCAGGCGCGGCCCGAGATGGTCGGGCTGATCGCCGGCCTGCCGTTCACCTCGGTTTCGCCGTCGATGCGGCAATGGAACTCGGTCCCGGACCGTCTCGCCGGGCGGCGGGGCCACCCCGCCGAAGATGACGTCGCCGACCTCGCCTTCCGCATGGCAGGACACGACGTGCACGAGTCTGGAGCTGCGCATCTTTTCCTCGATCCGGGGAACGGGCTTGGGATTATATTTCGTATACCATATTCCAAACCCAGCCTGCCGGTTCCGCCCCGACCTGTCAAGCGGCTGGGGCGCGCCCCTCCCTTGCGGCCGAATATCGGCTACCATATCTTTCGCGGGCGGCCGAGGCCGCGGAATTGCGGGAGAGGGGAATGCCATTCAAGGACGCAGAGGTTCCCAACCTTGGCAAGGCGCCCACCGCCTCGGACATCATCCTGAAATTCATCCGCGATTCCATCGCCGACGGCTCGCTGGACGAGGGCGAGCCGATCCGCCAGGACGATGTCGCCAGGATGTTCAACGTCAGCAAGATCCCGGTGCGCGAGGCGCTGAAGCGGCTGGAGGCCGAAGGCTTGGTCGAGTTCCAGCGCAACAAGGGCGCCATCGTCACCGCGGTCTCCGAACCCGAGATCGCCCAGATCTTCGAAACCCGCGCCATCCTCGAATCGAACGCCATCCGGCTGTCGGTGCCGCATATGACGCCCGAAACCTTTGCCGAGGCCCAGGCTTTCTGCGACGCCTTCGCCGGGGAAACCGATGTGGCGCAATGGTCGGCGCTGAACTGGCAGTTCCACAGCCGCCTCTATCTGGATGCGCAGCGCCCGTTCCTGGTCGGCACGATCCGCGCGGTGAACGACCGGCTGGAACGCTATCTGCGCATCCAGCTGTCCCTGTCGCACGGGCAAGGCACCGCCGACCGCGAGCATCGCGAGATCCTTGCCGCCTGCCGGGCCGGCGATGCGGAAAGGGCGGGCGAGCTGGTCTATGCCCATATCATGGGCGCCTGTTCCTCGCTGCTGCACCACCTGCCGGCCGGCAAGGGCGCAAGCTGACGCCCGCGGCACGGCTTGCACATGGCCGGGCCGGGAACGCCCCGGCAGCTTCGGCCGCCTATTCCTCCAGCACCTCCAGCACGCCGGGGATCACGCGCAGGGCCTGGCGGGCGGGCGTGGTCAGCGGCACGTCCTCGGCGATCTCGATATCCACCAGGTCGGCCCCGTCCTTCAGCCGCAGCGCGATGGGGCCGCGGGCGCGCGGCGGCACGTTCAGCTCGGCCAGGATGCGTTCCAGCGCCTCGGCGACGGCGGGGACGGCGTCCAGCCCGGCGATCTCGACCGCCAGGCGGTTCGCGCCGGCATCGGCCACCGCCTGCTCCAGCGGCATGACCGAGCGCGCCAGCAGCTTGACCTGGTCGCCCGAAGGCTCGACCTGCACCTGCAAGACCACGTTCTCGCCCGGCTCCAGGTGCTGGCGATGCGCATCCAGCGTGTCGGAAAACACCGTGACCTCGTAAAGCCCGGTCGGGTCGGACAGGCCGACAAAGGCGAAACGGGTGCCGCGGGCGGATTTCTTTTCCTGCCGGTGCGCCACGGTGCCGGCCAGCTGCGCCACCAGCGCGCCGTCCTGCGCCGCCTGCGTCACCTCGGCGAGCGTCTGCACCCCCTTGCGGCGCAGCGCCGGCTGGTAGTCGTCCAGCGGATGCCCGGACAGGTAGAAGCCCACGGCCGCATGTTCCTCGGCCAGTTTCTCGGCCGGCATCCAGACGGGCGCGGCGACCGGGCGCGGCGGCGGCAGATCCTCGCCCCCGCCGAAAAGCGAGGACTGGCTGGAGGCCGCCGCCTCCTGCACCGCCGCCGACCAGGCCACCAGCCCGTCCAGCGCCTTCAGCACGCGGGCGCGGTTCGGCTCGAGCGCGTCGAAGGCGCCGGCGCGGGCCAGCATCTCCAGCGGCCGCTTGCCGACGCGGCGCATGTCCACCCGGCGGGCAAAGTCCTGCATGTCGGCAAAGGGCCGGTCGCCGCGGGCCTGCACGATCAGGTTCATCGCCTCGACCCCCACGCCCTTCAGCGCGCCAAGGGCATAGACGATCTTGCCCTCCTTGACGCTGAACATGGCCTCGGAGCGGTTGACGCAGGGCGCGACCGTCTCGATCCCCATGCGGTCGGCCTCGCGCTTGTAGACGGCGAGCTTGTCGGTCAGGTGAATATCGCAGTTCATCACCGCGGCCATGAACTCGACCGGGTGGTTCGCCTTCAGCCAGGCGGTCTGGTAGCTGACCACGGCATAGGCCGCGGCATGGGACTTGTTGAAGCCGTAGTTGGCGAATTTTTCAAGCAGGTCAAAGACCTCTCCGGCCTTCTTCGCGTCGATTCCCTGCGCCTTGCAGCCTTCGACGAACTTGGGCCGCTCCTTGGCCATCTCTTCGGCGATCTTCTTGCCCATGGCGCGGCGAAGCAGGTCGGCGCCGCCCAGCGAATAGCCGGCCATGACCTGCGCGATCTGCATCACCTGTTCCTGGTAGACGATGATGCCCTGGGTCTCGGCGAGGATATGGTCGATGGAAGGATGAATGGATTCAAGGGGTCGCAGGCCGTTCTTCACCTCGCAATAGGTCGGGATGTTCTCCATCGGGCCGGGGCGATACAGCGCCACCAGCGCCACGATGTCCTCGATGCAGGTGGGCTTCATGCGCCGCAGCGCGTCCATCATGCCCGAGCTTTCGACCTGGAACACCGCGACCGTGCGGGCGCTGGCGAACAGGTCGTAGCTGGGCTTGTCGTCCAGCGGGATGGCGTTGATCTGGTTCTCGGCCCTTTTCGCCGGCTCGTAAAGCATCCGACCGTCGGCCGCGACATGCAGCGGCCGGCCGCCCGCGTTGATCAGGTCCACGGCGTTCTGGATTACCGTCAGCGTCTTGAGGCCCAGGAAGTCGAACTTGACCAGCCCCGCCTGCTCGACCCATTTCATGTTGAACTGCGTGGCCGGCATGTCGGAGGCCGGGTCGCGGTAAAGCGGCACCAGCCGGTGCAGCGGCCGGTCGCCGATCACCACGCCGGCGGCATGGGTCGAGGCGTTCCTGAGCAGCCCCTCGATCTTGGCGGCATAGTCCAGCAGGCGGCCGACCACCTCTTCGCGCGCCGCCTCGCGCAGGCGCGGCTCGTCGGCCAGCGCCTTGGTGACGCTGACCGGCTTGACCCCTTCGACCGGGATCATCTTGGAAAGCCGGTCCACCTGTCCGAAGGGCAGCTGCAGCACCCTTCCCACGTCGCGCACCGCCGCCTTGGACAAAAGCGCGCCGAAGGTGATGATCTGGCCCACCTTGTCGCGGCCGTATTTCTCTTGCACGTATTGGATCACCTCCTCGCGGCGATCCATGCAGAAGTCGATGTCGAAGTCGGGCATCGACACCCGCTCCGGATTCAGGAACCGCTCGAAGAGCAGGCTGTAACGTATTGGATCAAGGTCGGTAATCGTCAGAGCATAGGCGACGAGCGAACCCGCGCCCGAGCCCCGGCCGGGCCCCACCGGGATGCCGTGTTCCTTGGCCCATTTGATGAAATCGGCCACGATCAGGAAATAGCCGGGAAAGCCCATCTGCTCGATGATGCCCAGCTCGAAGCGCAGCCGCTCCTCGTATTCCTCGACCGGGGCGGAATGCGGGATCACCGCCAGCCGGGCGCGCAGGCCGTCCCAGGCCTGGCGGCGCAGTTCCTCGACCTCGTCATCCGCAAAGCGCGGCAGGATCGGCTTGTGCTTCTTGACGGCAAAGGCGCAGCGGCGGGCAATCTCGACGGTGTTCTGCACCGCCTCGGGCAGGTCGGCGAACAGGGTCGCCATCTCGGCTGCGGACTTGAAGTAATGCTGCGGCGTCAGCCGGCGGCGCGGCGCGGTCTGGTCGACATAGGCGCGTTCTGAGATGCAGATCAGCGCGTCATGGGCGTCGAAAAGCTCGGGCTTGGGGAAATAGACGTCGTTGGTCGCGACCAGCGGCAGGTCCAGCGCATAGGCGATGTCGATCATGCCGCCTTCGGAACCCGCCTCTTCGGGGACCGGCTGGCCCTCGGCGTCGTGATGGCGCTGCAGTTCGACGTAAAGCCGGGTCGGGAAGGCGGCGGCGAGCCTTTCCGCCAGCGCGCGCGCCTCGGCCTGCCGGCCTTGCAGCACCAGCTGGCCCAGCGGGCCGCCGGCGGCGCCGGTCAGGCAGATCAGCCCCTCGGCATGGGTTTCCAGTTCCTCGACCGTCACATGCGGCAAGGCGTGGTCGTCGCGCAGGTAAAGGCAGGTCGAAAGCGCCATCAGGTTCAGCCAGCCGGCCTCGTTCTGCGCCAGCAGCACCACCGGGCCGGTGACATCCGCCGCCAGCGTGACCTGGCAGCCGATGATCGGCTGCACCCCCGCGTCCTGCGCCTTGACCGAAAATTCCAGCGCCGCGAACAAGGCGTTGCTGTCGGTCAGCGCCACGGCGGGCATGCCGTTCTGCGCCGCGAGATCGGCAAGTTTCTTGACCGGCACCGCGCCTTCCAGCAGCGAATGTTCGGAATGGGTGCGCAGGTGGATGAATCGGGGGGAATTTTCAGGCATGGCGCCAATCTAGGGGCGACCTGCCCAACTGTGCAATTGCCCCTCGGCGGAAAACCGCTAATCTTGCGCAAAAAGCAGCGAGGCGCGCGACAGTGACGAATGTTTTCCGGGCCGAGGGCCTGGGCAAGACCTATCCCGGCGTGCGCGCCAATGACGACATCTCGTTCGGGGTCGAGGCGGGCGAGATCCACGCCCTTCTGGGCGAGAACGGCGCGGGCAAGTCCACGCTGGTCAAGATGATCTATGGCCTCGTGCGGCCGGACGAAGGGCAGATGGCGCTGCTGGGCGCGCCTTACGCGCCGCATGACCCGCGCGCGGCCCGTGCCGCGGGCGTCGCCATGGTGTTCCAGCATTTCAGCCTGTTCGACGCGATGACGGTTGCGGAAAACATCGCGCTGGGGATGGAGAATCCGCCGCCCCGGCCCGAGCTTGCCCGCCGCATCGCCGAGCTGTCGCAGGGCTACGGCCTGCCGCTGAACCCCGCCCGCCGCATCGCCAGCCTTTCGGCGGGCGAGCGGCAGCGGGTCGAGATCCTGCGCTGCCTGCTGCAGAACCCGCGGCTGCTGATCATGGACGAGCCGACCTCGGTCCTGACCCCGCAGGAGGCCGAGATCCTGTTCGCCACCCTGCGGCAACTGGCCGGGGCCGGCACGGCGATCCTGTATATCAGCCACAAGCTGGAAGAGATCCGCAGCCATTGCGACCGCGCCACCATCCTGCGCCAGGGCAAGCTGGTGGGCACGGTCGATCCGCGCGCCCATTCCGCCCGCGAACTGGCGGCGATGATGGTCGGGGCCGAAATGCGGCTGGTGGACCGTTCCGGCCGCAAGCCCGCTGCCCCGGTGCTGGAGGTCCGCGGCCTTTCGACGCCGGGCGGCGAGGGCATGGCGCTGAAGCAGATCGGCCTGACCCTGCGCTCGGGCGAGATCCTGGGCATCGGCGGCGTCGCCGGCAACGGGCAGGAGGAACTGCTCTCGGCGCTGTCGGGCGAGACGCTGACCGCCCCCGGCACCGTGGCGCTGGAGGGCCGCGACCTGTCCCGCGCCGGCCCCGAGGCGCGGCGCCGCGCCGGCCTGCTGGCCGCGCCCGAGGACCGGCTGGGCCATGCCGCCGTGCCCGAGTTCAGCCTGGCGGAAAACACGCTGCTGACCGCAGGCGCCCGGCAGGGCCTGATCCGCCGCGGGCTGATCGACCGCAAGGCCGCCACGGGTTTCGCGCAAGAGGTGATCCGCGCCTTCGACGTGCGCACCCCCGGCCCGGATACGGCAGCCGGCGCGCTGTCGGGCGGCAATCTGCAGAAATTCGTCATCGGCCGCGAGGTGCTGGGCCGGCCGCGGGTGCTGGTCGTCAACCAGCCGACCTGGGGCGTCGATGCCGGCGCCGCCGCCGCCATCCGCCAGGCGCTGCTGGACCTGGCGGCGCAGGGCGCGGGGCTGATCGTCATCAGCCAGGACCTGGACGAATTGCTGGAGCTTTCGGACCGCTTCTGCGCCCTGAACCAGGGCCGGCTGTCCGCGCCCCGCCCGACCGAGGGGCTGACGGTCGAGGAGATCGGGCTGATGCTGGGCGGCGCCCATGGCATGGAGGTGGCGCATGTTCCGGCTTGAGCCCCGCGCCAGCGCCCCGCTGCTCTGGCAGGTGGCGACGCCCATCCTGGCCGTCCTGTCCACGATGGTGGTTGGCGGCGGGCTGTTCGCCGCCATGGGCTTCGATCCGCTGGCCGCGATCCGCACCATCTTCTGGGATCCGCTGTTCGGCCCCGCCGCCGGCTATTCGCGCCCGCAGCTTCTGGTCAAGGCCGGGCCGCTGATCCTGATCGCCTCGGGCCTGGCGCTGGGGTTCCGCGCCGGGATCTGGAACATCGGCGCCGAGGGGCAATACATCATCGGCGCCATCTGCGGCGCGGCGGTGGCGCTGGCCGCCTATCCGCTGGACGCCTTCTGGATCTTTCCGGCGATGATCCTGGCCGGCGCGGCGGGCGGCTGGGCCTGGGGCATGGTCCCGGCGATGCTGCGCAACTGGTTCGGCGCGTCCGAGATCCTGGTCTCGCTGATGCTGGTCTATGTCGCGCAGCGCATCGCGGCCTGGATGGCCTTCGGCCCGATGAAGAACCCCGAGGGCTTCAACTTTCCCGGCTCGCGCAACCTGCAGCAATACGAGCCCGCCTCGAACCCCGAACTCATCGCCAATTCCGGCCTGCATTGGGGCGGCGTGGCGGCGATCCTGGCCCTTGCGGCGACCTGGTTCGTCATGTCGCGCCATGTCCTGGGCTTTCACATCCGCACCGCCGGCGCCGCCCCCCGCGCCGCCCGCTTTGCCGGCGTCCGCCCCGAGCGGCTGGTGGCGCTGTGCCTTGGCGTCTCGGGCGCGCTGGCGGGGCTGGCGGGTCTCTTCGAGGTCGCGGGCCCGGCCGGGCAGATCACCGAAAGCTTCGGCTCGGGCTACGGCTTTACCGCGATCATCGTGGCCTTCCTGGGCCGGCTGCATCCGCTGGGCATCCTGCTGGCGGGACTGCTCATGGCGCTGACCTATATCGGCGGCGAGCTGGCGCAGATGATGCTGAACCTGCCCGCGGCGACGGTGCAGGTCTTTCAGGGGATGCTTCTGTTCTTCCTGCTCGGCTTCGACCTTCTGACCCGCTACCGCATTCGGAGGCGCGCATGATGATCGACCCGCTTTCCGTCTTCATCCTGCTGCTCGGCGCCGCGACGCCGATCCTGTTCGCCGCGCTTGGCGAATTGGTGGTCGAGCGTGCGGGCGTGCTGAACCTGGGCGTCGAGGGCATGATGATCACCGGCGCGCTGGCCGGTTTCGCCGCCGCCCATGCCAGCGGCAGCCCCGCCCTGGGCTTTCTGGCCGCGGCCCTGGCCGGTGCGGCGGTGTCCATGACATTCGCGGCGCTAACCCAATTCCTGCTGTCGAACCAGGTGGCGACGGGGCTGGCGCTGACGCTGTTCGGCCTGGGCCTGACCGCGATGTTCGGCAAGCCCTATGAGGGGATGAAGGCCCCGGCGATGATGCCCGGCCCGCTGGGCCTGAACTGGATGATCTGGCTGGGCATCGCGCTGGTGCCCGCGGTCTGGTGGTTCCTGGCCCGCACCCGGCCGGGCCTGATCCTGCGCGCGGTGGGCGAAAACCACGACGCCGCCCATGGCCTGGGCTATCCGGTGCGGCGGATGCGCGTCCTTGCCATCGGCTTCGGCGGCGCGCTGGCAGGGATGGGCGGCGCCTATATCTCGATCGGCACCGTGCTGCAATGGACCGAGGGCATGACGGCGGGCGCCGGCTGGATCGCGCTGGCCATCGTGGTCTTTGCGCAATGGAACCCCTGGGGCGTGCTGGCCGGGGCCTGGCTCTTCGGCGGCGTCACCGTCTTGCAGCTGCGGCTGCAGGCGGCCGGGGTCGCGGTGCCGGTGCAGCTGCTGTCCATGGCGCCCTATCTCGCCACGATCTTCGTGCTGGTGCTGATCTCGGCCCGGCAGAAATTCGGCCGCACGGGCGCGGGCGCGGCCCCCGCCAGCCTGGGCCGGCCCTTCCACGCATTGAAATAGGCACAACCTGCAAGGAGCATGACATGAAACGCAGAACCCTTCTTGGCAGCGCCGCGGCGCTGGTGGCCAGCACGGCCCTGCCCGCCTTCGCGCAAGAGGAAAAGCTGAAGGTGGGCTTCATCTATGTCGGCCCGGTGGGCGACGGCGGCTGGACCTATCAGCACGACCTGGCCCGGCAGGCGGTGGAACGCGAATACGGCGACCGGGTCGAGACCACCTATATCGAAAGCGTCCCCGAAGGCGCCGATGCCGAGCGCGCCATCACGCAACTGGCGCTGTCCGGCCATAAGCTGATCTTCACCACCAGCTTCGGCTTCATGGACGCCACGATCAACGTCGCCAAGAAGTTCCCGGATGTGAAATTCGAACACGCCACCGGCTACAAGACCGCCGAAAACGTCGCCACCTACGACGCCCGCTTCTACGAAGGCCGCGCGGTGCTGGGCACGATTGCCGGCCGCATGACCAAGTCGAACAAGATCGGCTATATCGGCTCCTTCCCGATTCCCGAGGTCGTGCAGGGCATCAACTCGGCCTATATCCACGCCAGGAAGGTGAACCCGGATGTCGAGATGAAGGTGGTCTGGGCCTATACCTGGTTCGACCCCGCGAAAGAGGCCGATGCCGCCGCCGCGCTGATCGCCGAGGGCGTGGACGTGTTCATGCAGCACACCGACTCGACCGCGCCGCTGGCCAAGGCGCAGGAAGCGGGCGCCTTCGGCTTCGGCCAGGCCTCGGACATGGCGAATTTCGCGCCCCAGCCCCGGCTCGCCTCGATCATCGACAATTGGGAGCCCTATTACATCAAGCGCGTCGGCGAGGTGCTGGACGGCACCTGGAAATCCCAGGGCGTCTGGCTGGGCATCGGCGACGGCGAGGTGGTGATCGGCGAGATCACCGATGCCGTCCCCGCCGAGGTCAAGGCCGAGGCCGAGGCGCTGCGCGACAAGATCGCCGCCGGCGAATACCACCCCTTCACCGGGCCGCTGAACAAGCAGGACGGCTCGGCCTGGCTGGCCGAGGGGCAGACGGCCAGCGACCAGGAACTCTCCTCGATGAACTTCTATGTCGAGGGGATCACCGCGCCGATGCCGAAATAGGCCGCGGCTCAAGCGGCAAACCGGGGCCTCGGCCCCGGTTCACCTGGCGGAAAGCCTATTCCAGGTGGCTTTCCAGGAACCACAGATCCTTGTCCGCCGTGCGCGAGGCGGCGGTGAACAGGTCGGCGGTATCGGCATCGCCGGCCTCGTCGGTCGCGTCGATGGCGGCGCGCACCTTCTCGCCATAATCGCGCATGCGCTCGCAGACGGCCTTGATGTGGTCCTCGGCCTTGGTCAGGTCGGTCGGGTATTCCTTGAGCGTGCTGGCCTTGGCCACCTTCTCGACCGTGCCGACGGCGACGCCGTCCAGCACCTGCACGCGCTCGGCCATCATGTCCACATGCTCGTCCAGCCGCGCCTTCACGGTGTCGAACAGCTCATGCACGGCGATGAAGTTGCGGCCCTTGACGTTCCAATGCGCCTGCTTGATCGCCGCCGACAGCGCCAGGGCGTCGGCCAGGCGGGCATTCAGCTCGGCGATTGCGGTCTTGCGGGCATTGTCGCTGAGCCCTTTGACATTCACGGCCATGAAACTCTCCTTCGTCAGGTCCGCCCTTGAAACGACATGGGCCTTGCGGCGGTTCCCCGCGACGCTGGGTCAAACCGCCGCAGGCAAAGAAAAAGGGCGGCGCTTTCCACCGAAAGCACCGCCCCGAAAGCAGGTCAGAGCAGGATCAGACCGCGCCCTGGATGAATTTCACGGCATCGCCGAAGGTCTGGATGGTCTCGGCCGCATCGTCCGGGATCTCGATGCCGAACTCTTCCTCGAAAGCCATGACCAGCTCGACGGTGTCCAGCGAATCGGCGCCGAGATCGTCGATGAACGAGGCGGTCTCGGTGACCTTCTCTTCATCGACACCCAGGTGCTCGACGACAATTTTCTTCACGCGATCAGCGATATCGCTCATGTCTCTTCCTCGTTTTCGCGGGCAATCCGCCCAGATGTTCCAGCGATTGCCGGTCAGAGCCCAGGGCGGTTCCCCTGCGGCCTTGTTTGCGGGATATAGCACGGGAACGTGATCTTGCAACCCGCATAAACCACGTTCAGATCATCGCCATGCCGCCGTTGACATGCAGCGTGGCGCCGGTGACATAGCCCGCCTCGGGGCTGGCCAGATACAGCACGGCGGCGGCGATTTCCTGGGCGGAACCCATGCGCCCGGCGGGGATCTGCGTCAGGATCCGGCCCTTCTGCTCGTCGTTCAGCTTGCCGGTCATCGCCGTCTCGATGAAGCCGGGGGCGACGCAGTTCACGGTGATCCCGCGCGAGGCGACCTCATAGGCCAGGCTCTTCGACATGCCGACCAGCCCGGCCTTGGCGGCGGCGTAATTGCCCTGCCCCGGATTGCCGGTGGTGCCGACGATCGAGCCGATGTTCACGATCCGGCCCCAGCGCGCCTTCATCATGCCGCGCAGGACGCCCCGGCACAGCCGGAAGCTCGAGGTCAGGTTGACCTCCAGCACCTGCGCCCATTCCTCGTCGGACATGCGCATGAACAGGTTGTCGCGGGTGATCCCGGCATTGTTGACCAGGATGTCGACCGAACCCATCGCCTCGGCCGCCGCCTTGGGCAGGGCCTCGACCGCCGCCGCATCGGCCAGGTTGGCGGTGACCACATGCGCCCGCCCGCCCAGCCTCTCGGCCAGTTCGCGCAGCGGCGCCTCGCGCGTGCCCGACAGCGCCACGGTGGCGCCGGCGGCATGCAGCGCCTCGGCCACGGCGCCGCCGATCCCGCCCGACGCCCCGGTCACCAGCGCATTCCTGCCCGTCAGATCAAACATCACGCTCTTTCTCCGTTGTCCAAATACCCCGGGGGAATCCCGCAGGGATGGGGGCAGAGCCCCCTCATGCCTTCAGCGCCGCAATATCCGCCGGGACACCGATATTGCGCACCGCCGCATCCTTGGCGATGCGCTTGATCATGCCCGACAGCGCCTTGCCGGCGCCGATCTCCCAGAACTCGGTCACGCCCGCGCCGGCCAGGAACTCGACCGACTCGCGCCAGCGCACGGCACCCGTCACCTGCTCGACCAGCAGCCGGCGGATGGCGCCGGGCTCGGTCACCGGCTCGGCGCGGACATTGGCCACCAGCGGCACGGCCGGCGCGGCGATCTCGACCGCGGCCAGGGCCTCGGCCATCACCGCCGCCGCGGGCTGCATCAGCGCCGAATGGAACGGGGCCGAGACCGGCAGCATCAGCGCCCGCTTGGCGCCGCGCTCCTTGGCCAGCGCCGCGGCGCGCTCGACCGCCTCCTTGTGCCCCGAGATCACCACCTGCGCCGGATCGTTGTCATTGGCGGCCTGGCAGACCTCGCCCTCGGCCGCGTCGCGCGCGATCTGGTCGACCGCGGCGAAATCCAGGCCCAGGATCGCCGCCATTGCGCCCTGCCCGACCGGCACCGCCTCCTGCATGGCCTGGCCGCGCAGGCGCAACAGCCGCGCGGTGTCGGCCAGGCTCAGCGCGCCCGCCGCACAAAGCGCCGAATATTCGCCCAGCGAGTGGCCGGCGACGAAATCCGCGTCCCGGATGCCGAAGCCTTCGGCCTCCAGCGCCCGGAAGGCCGCGATCGAGGTCGCCATCAGCGCCGGCTGCGCGTTCCGGGTCAGGGTCAGCGTCTCGATGTCGCCGTTCCAGACCAGGTCGGACAGGCTCTCTCCCAGCGCCTCGTCGACCTCGGCAAAGACCTCGCGCGCCGCCGGATAGGCCTCGGCCAGCTCGCGCCCCATGCCGACGACCTGTGCGCCCTGCCCCGGAAATACGAATGCCCGCATCGCGGAATCCCTTCTGTCCTATGTCCTTGCGACAGCCTTAGCCCGCGACGCCCCTTGCCGCAACCGCGGCCGTCAGCGCGGAATCACGATCTCGGCCCGCAATCCCCCCAGCCGCTCGCCCTGGCCCAGCCGCAACTGCCCGCCATGGGCGCGGGCGATGTCGGCGGCGATGGACAGGCCCAGCCCCACGCCCTGGCCGCGGTTCTGGTTGCGCGCGGGGTCGAGCCGGGTAAAGGGTTTCAGCGCCTCCTCGCGCCTCTCGGGCGGGATGCCGGGCCCGTCGTCCTCGACCGAAATGCGGAAATAGCTCGGCCCCAGCGCCGCCTCGACCTCGGCGCGCTCGCCGTAGCGCACGGCATTGCCGATCAGGTTCTCGACGGCGCGGCGCAGGCTGTCGCGGCGAAAGGTGGCGCGGCCGGCGCCGTCGCCCGCGACCGAATGCAGGACCACCCGCTGCCCGCCGCGCTGCGCATCGGCGACGATGCCGCGCACGAAATCCAGCGCCGGCACCGGTTCGGGTGGGGCGTCCTGCGCCGCGTCGCGGGCATGGTCCAGGAAGGCGTCGACCATGGTGCCCATGGCCGCCACGTCGCTTTCCAGCGCCGCGATCTCCTCGGGTTCGGGCGGATAGTCCGGGCTCAGCATCGACAGGCCCAGCCGCAGCCGGGTCAGGGGCGTGCGCAGGTCGTGGCTGACGCCCGAGAGCATCTGCTTGCGCTGCTCGTTCTGGCGCTCGATGCGGGCGCGCATCTCCAGGAAGGCGGTGCCGGCGCTGCGGATCTCGCTGGCGCCGGCCGGGCGGTAGGAAATGATCCGCCCCTTGCCGTATTCCTCGGCCGCGCGTGCCAGCCGCCGGATCGGGCGCAGCTGGTTGCGCAGGAAGATCGTCGCGATCGCCGTCATCAGAAGCGAGGTGCCCACCATCAGCACCAGCAGCTGATGCGGGTTCGAGGCGCTGACCCGCAGGCGCGGAAACACCAGCTGGTAATGCCCCCAGCGGCCCTGCAGCGTCACCCGCACCTCGCGCCGGTGGCTCAGGTCGACGGCGCGCACGGCGGGCACGCGCTCGTGCAGCTCGGCGATGACGATGCGGCCCGACAGGTCGTAGAAGGCCCGCCATTCCACGCCCGGCTCGGCCGGCAGCTGCAGCTCCAGCCCCAGCGGCACGACCACCTCGCCGGCAGAATCGCGCGCCGCCTGGACATCGGGCGCCGCCTCGATCCGGGCCGCGACCAGCGCGACCTCATGCGCCATGCCCGAGGTCATCTGCCGCGTCACGTCCTCGAAATGGCGCTGCAGGAACATGATGGTGACGACGATTGTCACCACCACGACCGGCAGGAACAGGATCAGCGCCGCCCGTCCGTAAAGCCCGCGCGGCATGGTCCGCTTCAGCCAGTCGAAATTCATTGCCTCATGCCCCACCCGGCCCTTGGAATACGGGCCCTGCCATGGCTAGGTTAGCCCCATGACAAGCGCCGAGAAAGCCCTGCGGATCATCACCGCCGACAATCCCTCGCCCTTCACCGGGCCGGGCACCAACACCTTCCTGCTGGGACGCGAGCGGATCGCGGTGATCGACCCCGGCCCGGACCTGGCCGCGCATCGCCGGGCGATCCTGGCCGCCGCGGGGCCGGGCCGCATCAGCCATATCTTCGTCACCCATGCGCATCTGGACCATTCCGGCGGCGCCCGCGCCCTGGCCCAGGCGACCGGCGCGCCGATCCTGGGCTTCGGCCCCGCCGAATCGGGCCGCTCGGCGGTGATGGAGCGGCTAGCGCGCGAAGGCGCCATCGACGGCGGCGAGGGGCTGGACCGCGGCTTCGCCCCCGATATCGCCCTGGCCGACGGCGCGGCGGTCGAGACCGACGAGTGGCGCCTGACCGCGCTGCACACGCCGGGCCATTTCGCCGGCCACCTGGCCTTTCGCCAGGACGAGACGATCTTTTGCGGTGACGTGGTGATGGGCTGGTCCTCGACCATCATCTCGCCGCCGGACGGCGATCTGGCGGATTACTTCCGTTCGCTCTCGCGGCTCGATTCGGCGGGGGCGCGGGTGCTGCTGCCCGCGCATGGCGATGCGGTGCGCGACCCGACGGCGCGGCTGGCCGAGCTTGCCGCGCATCGGCGCGAGCGCACGGTGCAGATCCTTGCCGCGCTGCGCGACGGCCCGGCCACGGCCGAGGCGCTGGCACGGCGAATCTACCGCATCCCGCCGGCGATGATTCCGGCGGCGATGCGCAACGTGCTGGCGCATCTGATCGCCCTGTCCGAGCTTGGCGCGGTCTCGACCCCCGGCCCGATCGGCTCGGATTCGGTCTTTTCCGCGCATTGACCGGGACCGGCGGGGGATTTTCCGGATGGATGAAAAAAATGCGCAAACCCCTCTGGACGACCCCGAAGAGCGCGGCTATACACCGCCCCGTGTTCCGGCGTAGCTCAGCGGTAGAGCAGTTGACTGTTAATCAATTGGTCGTAGGTTCGATCCCTACCGCCGGAGCCATAAAAATCAAGGTGATGAAGGGCGTCCTTCAGGTGTTGCGGAAAGTTGTCCGACGCCGGGGATGAGGCCCGCCTCCGCGGCGATTGCGAGATCGTTTCGAGCGGTTTCGGGGTAGCGCATTGCGCCCCGCGTCATCCGAGCTTCCGCATTCGATCAGGCGCCTTTGGGCAAGGCCGTCCGCATCGCCAAGTGCCGGCCCGTGGAAAACACCGCCGACGGGATAGCCAGCGGGACCGAGGCCGCGAACCGTGAAACCGGCGGCTTGCCCCGTTCATCCGCCAGGATGAAGGCACCTGGGCCCGCGTCGTCCTCAAACCTGCGTCTCGACGGCCAGCCCCGCCGCCTTCCATTCGGCGAAACCATCCTCCAACCGCATCGCCCTGAAGCCCCTGGCGCGCAGCGCGGCCACGGCTTCGACCGAAAAGACGCAATAGGGGTCGCGGCAATAGGCGATGATCTCGGTATCCTTGGGCAGCTCGTTCAGCCGCCGGTCCAGTTCCGAAAACGGGATATTGCGCGCGCCCGGAAGATGGCCCTGCGCGAACTCCTCGGCGGGACGAACGTCCAGCACCGTGACCAGACCGGCCTCGATCCGCTGGGCCAGATCTTCGCGCGACACCGCCTCCATCGAGTCCCGCGCATGGAAATAGTCGTCCAGCAGGCGGTTGACCTCGGCGATATTGCGCTCTCCCACCCGGCTGAGCGCGCTGACGAGCGCCACCGCCTCGGCATCGCCGGCAAGGCTGTAGATCACATGCTTGCCGCGCCGCTCGATCTCGACCAGCCGCGCGCGCCGCAGGATCTGCAGACGCCGCGAGGTGTTGGCAAAGGACATGCCCGACAGCGCGGACAGTTCCTCGACCGGACGGCGGCCCTGCGCCAGGTATTCCGGCAGTTCCAGACGATGCGGATGGCCAAGCGCTTGCGCCACCTCGGCCAGGCTTGCGTGCCGGGAGTGTGGATCGCCGCGAAATAATGCTTCGATCCGGTGCGGGCCTGGATTTCCTCCCGGCCGAGCCAGCGGTGCTCCTTGCCGATCTGCTTCAGCGCCACCGACATCTCGGTGAGGCATTTCTGCCCGCGCTCGGTCGCTGCGGCGTGGTATTTGCCCGAAGGGTCCCAGTCGCAATCGACGCCCAGTTCCTCGACCGCCTGGCGAAGATAGTCGATCCCCTCGCTGTTGACGTGGAACTCTTCCTCGTTGCCCTTTTTATCCTCGGCGAAGTGCTTGTTGCGCGGATTATGCGCCAGATCGATCGCAAAACCGGCGCAACGGCCGGCCGCGCCATCGCCGATGCGACCGGCATCGACAAGAACGACGCGTGCGTCGGGGGCGAGTTCGCCCAGCCGGCGGGCACAGTGGAGCCCCATCCAGCCGCCTCCGACGACGAGATAATCGCATGCGATATCAGTATTCAACTGATTGGCTGCGGGCCGCGGACCCAGGGCGGCGAACCAACCGGAACGGGTTGGCTCCATATGGACAGGCATGATTTTCATAGCAGGACCGGGATGATGTTTCTGGTCCGGGCCTACATCAACGGGCCAGCCGGCGTGATGCTGGAAATTTCCCGCTCCGTATAGAATGGATTTATGAATGCTCCCTGCATGGACAGGGGTCGCCGCATCGCGGCCAACGCGCACCCCGGCAGAACTGGCCGCTAGTAGATCGGCGGAGAGACGATCCAGATGGCGATGGCGGGTTCGTCGCCATCGTTGCGCCAGGCATAGTCCGTCTCGCGGAACTGGAAGCTGTCGCCGGGCTCCAGCCGGATCTCGCGGTCGCCGATGATCAGGGTCAGGCGGCCCGAGATCAGGACGCCGCCGTCCTCCTTCGGCCGCGCCTTTCGCCGTCCGCCGCTGGACGAGCGCGGCGCGAAGGTCGACTTGATCATCTCGAACGAGCCGCTGAGCGTCGGGGACAGCAGCTCCTCGACCAGCCCGCTTTCCTGCGAGCCGATGGGCGTCCGGTCCGCCGCGCGCAGGACCAGCCCGCGTTCCTCGGGCGCCCGGCTGGCAGAGCGGAAGAAGAAGCTGATGTTCACCCCCAGCCGGTCCGAGATCTGCCCCAGGTCATGGACCGACGGCGTGGTCTGCCCGCGCTCGACCTGGCTCAGCCAGCCGACCGAGCGCCCGACATCGCCCGCAAGCTCCAGCAGCGTCATGCCCCGCGACTTGCGCAGCGACCGGATGTCTTCACCCACATGATGGCTCATCGGCTCTCCTTCAGAGGATGCCGGCAAGGTGCAGCAATTCCGCTGAAATCTCAACACGACCGCAGCCGGTAAATGAAATTCCTGGATGGCTCTGCCTAAAAATGAAATTTTTAATTGAAATTTCATTCTCGCCATGGATAGTTCCACCCTATCGGAAAGAACGGAATCGCCCCTCCTTCCCTGGCGACCTCCCGGCCCTGCACAGCTCACCCAGTCCAACAGCGGATAACCATCATGGTCGAACTTCCCAGCCAAGCCCGCGTCGTCATCATCGGCGGCGGCATTTCGGGCTGTTCCGTCGCCTATCACCTTGCCAAGCTCGGCTGGACCGACATCGTGCTGCTGGAACGCAAGCAGCTGACATCCGGCACCACCTGGCACGCGGCGGGGCTGATCGGCCAGCTGCGCGCCAGCCAGAACATGACCCGGCTGGCGAAATATTCCGCCGACCTCTACACCAAGCTGGAGGCCGAGACCGGGCTTGCCACCGGCCTGCGGCAATGCGGCTCGATCACCGTCGCCCTGACCGAAGAGCGGCGCGAGGAGATCCTGCGCCAAGCGGCGCTGGCCCGCGCCTTCGGCGTGGACGTGAACGAGCTTTCGCCGCGCGAGGTGCTGGAGCTTTATCCGCATCTGGAGATCTCGGATGTGGTTGCCGGCGTCCACCTACCGCTGGACGGCCAGGCCGATCCGGGCAATATCGCGCTGGCGCTGGCCAAGGGCGCGCGGATGCGCGGCGCCCGGATCGTCGAGCAGGTCAAGGTCACGCGCATCACCACCGCCAATGGCCGCGTGACCGGCGTCGATTGGGAAGCCGGCGGCGAACGGGGCCATATCGCCACCGAAAACGTGGTGAACTGCGGCGGCATGTGGGGCCGCGACCTTGCGGCGCAAAACGGCGTCACCCTGCCGCTGCACGCCTGCGAGCATTTCTATATCGTCACCGAGAACATCCCCGACCTGGCCCAGCTTCCGGTCCTGCGCGTGCCCGACGAATGCGCCTATTACAAGGAGGACGCGGGCAAGATCCTGCTCGGCGCCTTCGAGCCCAAGGCCAAGCCCTGGGGCATGTCCGGCATTCCCGAGGATTTCTGCTTCGACCAGCTGCCCGAGGATTTCGATCATTTCGAGCCGATCCTGGAAAAGGCGGTGGCCCGCATGCCGCTGCTGGGCCAGGCGGGCATCCACACCTTCTTCAACGGCCCGGAAAGCTTCACCCCCGACGACCGCTATTACCTGGGCGAGTCGCCCGAGCTTGCCGGCTACTGGGTCGCGGCCGGCTACAATTCCATCGGCATCGTGTCCTCCGGCGGGGCCGGCATGGCACTGGCGCAATGGATGGAGGACGGCGAGCCGCCTTTCGACCTGTGGGAGGTCGATATCCGTCGCGCCCAGCCCTTCCAGCGCAATCGCCGCTATCTGAAGGAACGGGTCAGCGAGACGCTGGGCCTGCTTTACGCCGATCATTTCCCCTATCGGCAGATGGCGACCTCGCGCGGCATCCGCCGCTCGCCCCTGCACGAGCATCTCAAGGCGCGCGGCGCGGTCTTTGGCGAGGTCGCGGGCTGGGAGCGTGCCAACTGGTTCGCCGCGGACGGGCAAGAGCGCGAATACCGCTATGGCTGGAAGCGCCAGAACTGGTTCGACAACCAGCGCGCCGAGCATATGGCGATGCGCGAGGGCGTGGGCCTGCTGGACATGACCAGCTTCGGCAAGATCCGGGTCGAGGGGCGCGATGCGCTTGCCTTCCTGCAGCGGCTTTGCGCGAACGACATGGACGTGCCCGCGGGCCGCATCGTCTATACGCAGATGCTGAACCACTGCGGCGGCATTGAGTCCGACCTCACGGCGACGCGGCTTTCCGAAACGGCCTTCTTCCTGGTCGTGCCCGGCGCGACCTTGCAGCGCGACCTGGCCTGGCTGCGCCGGCATCTGGGCGATGAGTTCGTCACCATCACCGACATCACCGCGTCGGAAGCCGTGCTGCCGCTGATGGGCCCGCGCTCGCGCGAGCTTCTGGCGCTGGTCTCGCCCGATGATTTCTCGAACGAGGCGCATCCCTTCGGCACCGCGCGCGAGATCGAGATCGGCATGGGCCTGGCCCGCGCCCATCGCGTGACCTATGTCGGCGAATTGGGATGGGAGCTTTACGTCCCCACCGACCAGGCCGCGCATGTGTTCGAAACCCTGGCCGAGGCGGGCGAGGCCGTCGGCCTTAAACTCTGCGGCCTGCACGCGATGGATTCATGCCGCATCGAGAAAGCCTATCGCCATTTCGGCCATGACATCACCGACGAGGATCATGTGCTGGAGGCGGGCCTGGGCTTCGCGGTGAAAACCGACAAGGGCGACTTCATCGGCCGCGACGCGGTGCTGAAGAAGCGCGAAACCGGGCTGGAGCGCCGCCTGGTCCAGTTCCAGCTGAAGGATCCCGAACCGCTGCTGTTCCACAACGAGCCGGTCCTGCGCGACGGCAAGATCGTCGGCTTCCTGACCTCGGGCAATTACGGCCACGCGCTCGGCGCCGCGATCGGCCTGGGCTATGTGCCCTGCCGGGGGGACGAGACCGCGGCCGAGATGCTGGCGTCGGATTATACCATCGACGTGGCAGGCCGGATCGTGGCTGCCGAGGCCAGCCTGGCGCCCCTCTACGATCCCAAGTCGGCGCGGGTGCGCGGCTGAAACCGAACTCGTGGAAGGACGGAAGCCATGACGTTCCTGGTCCCCGTGAAGCGCGTGATCGACTACAACGTGAAGGCCCGCATTCCGGTGACAGCATCCGGCTGAACTTCTCGCAG
>NZ_VCBQ01000056.1:0-32636 GCF_006386455.1 Paracoccus sp. FO-3
GAAATCGGGGTTCTCGCTGAGCAGCCCGTAGCCCGGATGGATGGCGTCGGCGCCCGATTCCCTGGCGACGCGGATGATCTCGGCGATGCTGAGATAGGCCGCCACCGGCCCCAGGCCGCCGCCGATGCGGTAGGCCTCGTCCGCCTTGAAGCGGTGCAGGCTCAGCTTGTCTTCCTCGGCATAGACCGCGACCGTCTTCTTGCCCAGCTCGTTCGCAGCCCGCATCACGCGGATCGCTATCTCACCACGGTTCGCTATAAGAATCTTTCGGAACATCATCCGCATCAGCGATGCCTTCAGCCAATCAGGTGGACGCCGGCCAGAACGAAACCGGCCAGGAAAACGGTCTCGACCACGACGAGGCCGATTGCGGTGCCGCCGACCTCCATCATGCGCACCAGCGACGTCTTGATCCCCACGGCAGCGATCGCCGCCAGCAAGGCCCAGCGGCTGAGTTGCTCGGCCAGGTATGAGACCGATACGGGGATGAACCCGAAGGAGTTCAGCCCGGCCAGCACCAGAAACCAGATGACGAAGGACGGCAGCAGGGGCGGCCTGGTGCCGCCCGGCGCATCGGCATCCAGCCTGCCGGCGCGGATCGCCAGGGAAAAGACCAGCACCACGGGCGCCAGCATCGAGACCCGGATGAGCTTGACCACGGTCGCCGTCTCGCCGACCTCGGGGCTGACCGAGAAGCCTGCCCCGACCACCTGCGCAACATCGTGAATCGTCCCGCCGAGAAAGACACCCGATTCCAACGGCGTGAAGCCGAACCAGGACGACAGCGGCGGATAGGCGATCATGGCGATGGTAGACAGCACCGTCACCGCCATGACGGTAAAGGCCAGATTGCGTTCGGATTTGTCGGTTTTCGGCAGGACCGCCGCAATGGCCATGGCGGCGGAAGCGCCACAGATCGCCACTGCACCGCCGGAAAGCAGTGCCATGCGCCAACCCCTGCCGAAGAACCTGGCCGCCACCATTCCGAACAGGATCGTCGCGACCACGCCGCCGATGACCAGCAGGATCATCACACCGCCGAGTTCCGTCAGCATGTCGACCGAAATGCGCGCCCCGAGCAGTGCGACACCCAGCCGCAATACCGTGCGGGCCGAATATTCGATCCCCGACTTGGTGCGCGTGCCTTCCTCGGCCAGGAAGTTCAGTGCCAGCCCCATCAGCAAGGCCAGCAGCATGGCAGGGGCGCCGTAATGGTCGGACAGGAACTGCGCCGTGACCGCCACGAGCAGCGAGACGGCAATGCCGGGAAACAGCTTCGCCCCGGTCTGCTTCCACCGTCCCGCGCGCCCTGATGATCGCGCTTGGTTTGTTGATTCTACCATTTGGATTGGATCCGAGCATCAAATGAGGAGTAACCGCCGGACGCAATGTCCTACGGCGCGTCCGTCACTAACGGCATGTGCCGCCTTTTGGCCGCACGAAGCGGCAGGAAGAGAACGATGGAGCCAAGGGCATCCGCCAGCCCCGCCACGGCAGGGCTGGCGTTCGTCAATGATCGCTCAGGCGCTGCGATAGAGCTTGGTCATCGAGAATTCGCGATGGCCCAGGGCCTCGGCAGCCGTCATGCGGCCATTCGCCGTGCGGATGATCATTTCGATCAGCGCGTCGCCCGCCTGGTCGATGGTCATCTCGCGCGTCAGCACGCCGGTCACGTCCACGTCGATATGTTCGGACATGGTGCGCAGGGTGCGCGGGTTGCCCGAGATCTTGATGACCGGAACGATGGGGTTGCCGACCACGTTGCCCTGCCCGGTGGGGAAGGTGTGGATGACATAGCCGCCCGCCGCCATCAGCGTGACGCATTCGGCCGCCGCGGAAGAGCTGTCCATGAAATAGAGGCCCGGCCCCTTGGACGGCGTTTCGGCAGGCCCCATGGCGTCGATATAAGTCGAGGTGCGCCCGATCTTTTCCAGGTTCCCGAGCGCCTTTTCCTCGATGGTGGTCAGGCCGCCAAGAATGTTGCCCTTGGTCGGCTGGCTGTCCGAAAGGTCGTCGGTCTGGTGGGCGAAGATCACGTCGTCCGAATAGGCTTGCCAGATCTTCTTGAACTTGGCGGCCGCTTCGGGATTGGCGGCGCGCTTTTCACAGATATGCTCGGCCCCGGTGATTTCCGAGGTCTCGCCGAAGCAGCCATAGATGCCCTGCGGCAAGAGCTTGTCATACATGTTGCCGACCGTCGGGCAGGAGGACAGGCCGGTGGTCGTGTCGCTTTCGCCGCATTTGGTCGAGATCCACAGGTCCGAGATCGGGCAGTCTTCCTTTTGCAGTTCGGACGCCCAGTGGACATATTCCTTGGCCTTCCAGCCTGCCTGGCGGATGGTTTCGAAATCGCCCTTCTGCTCGATCGAGAAGCCGGTGACGGGCTTGCCGGTCTTGGCAATGCCGTCGACGATCACCTGCGTCCATTCCGGCTCGATCCCGATCACCACCACCGCGGCGACGTTGGGGTTCGCGCCGGTGCCGATGATGGTGCGGAAGTGCAGCTCCAGATCCTCGCCGAATTGCAGGCGGCCATAGGCGTGCGGGATGGCCAGCGTGCCCTTGACGTTGTTGGCCACCGCCTCGCAGGCCGCGTTCGAGATGTCATCGACCGGCAGGATCAGGACGTGGTTGCGCACGCCGACGCGGCCATTCTCGCGACGCCATGCCTTGACGGTCGCATTGCTGAAATCAAGAGCCATGACTTACCACCGTTTCGTTTTGCAGTTGTGGGTATGGACGTGGCCGCCAACCTCGGCATCGCCGACCATCTTGCCGATGTCCTCGTGATACTTGATGACCGTATCGCCGGCCTTCAGCGCCTTCAGCGCCACCTTGTGGCCAATAGGAATGTCGGCCTTGGCGGTCAGGCGAAAGTCCGAGTTGTCGGACGTCACGACGCACAGCATCTCGGTGCCCGCCTTCAGATCCTCGACCACGACGACACCAACGTTGTCCGCATGATCGTGGACAAGAAGTTGTGGAATATTCCTCAAGTGCCCCTCCTCTGGATAGCAGCATGAACCTACGAGGCAACAGTTATCATATACATGACATCTTATACAAGACTTATTTCATGATTTCTTGTGCGACATGCAGCCCGCATGATAGGTGTGGGCAAACCTGAAGGACCCGGACATGGCCGCACCCCTCTACCAGAAAGTGATCGACAGAATCGTGGCGCAGATCTCGTCTGGCGAGTTGTTGCCGGGCTCGATGCTGCCAAGCGAGATGCAGATCGCCGCCGAGACGGGCGTGTCGCAGGGAACCGCGCGCAAGTCGCTGATGATGCTGGAGCAGCATGGCATCGTCCGGCGCGAACAGGGGCGTGGCACCTTCGTCACGGCCCGGACACCGGACAGTTCGTTGTTCAATTTTTTTCGCTTGCGGCAGCCGGACGGGCAGATGATCCGCCCCGAACTGGTCAGCGAGGTGGTGACGAACCGCCGCGCCTTGGCGGCTGAGCGCAAGGGGTTGGATGGCGAGCCGAAGAACGTCTATGAGATCCGTCGCGTGCGCAGCCTCAAAGGCGTGCCCAGCGTGTTGGAAACGGCGGTAGTTTCGGCAAGCCGCTTTGTCGGCCTCGACCAGCGCGCACCGCTGCCGAACACGCTCTATGTGCTGTATCAGCAGAACTATGGCTGCATCATCCTGCGCGCTGACGAATCGATTTCCGCGGTCCTGGCCGATGGCGAATCCGCCGCAGCCCTGAATGTCGGCACCGGGACGCCGCTGCTCTGCGTGGACCGCGTGGCCTTCGACATCATGGGACATCCGGTCGAGCGGAGGCGCAGCCTGTGTCGGACCGACAGCCTGGCCTATCAGGTGTCGCTGACCTGAGGCGGGCAAGGGACGAAAAATGGCCGGGACATCGCCCGGCCATTTGCGCTTCGGGGGAAGCGTCCCTCAATCGGCGTCGACGAATTCGGCCAGCGCCGTGTTTTCCTTTACGCCCTGCAGATAGCTGGGGTCGATATAGCCTTCGGCCTCGGGCGCCTGCGGGATGGTGCCGACACTCGTCATGAACTCGCCGATGCGCGTCATCCAGCCATCGACCTCCGATGCGCCGCCTTCCCGCGCCATAAGCGCAAGCTGTTCGTCCAGGGTGAAGGTCGGGCGCAGTTCGAATTCGGCCTTCGCGCCGGCGTCCGAGATCTCGACCCCGCCCTCCGAATAGAAATCGACCAGCATCTCCCTGGCCTCTTCCGGGTTGGCCTTGATCCAGCGAATGCTCTTCAGATAGACGGCCAGGAATTTCTGAACCGCCTCGGGGTTTTGCGAAGCGAAATCCTCGCGCACGACCAGCGCGCCGGGAACGATGGCGTCGGCATCGGCGCCGGAACACAGATAGTCGTATTCCGCACGTTCCTGCAGCGTATAGGTGTTCGGCGCCCAAACCCCGGCAAAGCGGCCGTTGCCGCTGATCACGGCCGAGATGATCTGCGCCTGGGCCAAATTCACGAATTCGACCGAGGCCGGATCGATACCCCATTTCTCAAGGCAGGCGCGGGCGGTGAAATCTGCGGTCGAATTGGTCGTGACCAGCAGGCTTTTGATCACACCGGGATCGGCCTTCACCGCCTCGATGTCGGCCTTGGCGGTCATGATCGCGTTGGTGCGCGATTCGTCGTTGGTCAGGCCGATGGTCTTCAGCCCGAAGCGGGAGGCCCCCAGGATCGCGGGGACCGAGCCGGTGCCGCCGACATCCCAGTCCTTCGCCTGCGCGGCGGCAATCTGCGGCGCGCCCGCCGGGAAGGTGACGAATTCGGGCTCCAGCTCAACCTCGGACCACCAGCCCTTCTCGCTCGCCACATGGAAGGGCAGCGCCCAATAAAGCGATGGCTGATAGCTGACGCGGATCGCTTCGGCGCTGGCCGCCCCGCCTGCCATCGCCATGCCAAGGGCAAGGCCCGCGCAAATGCCGGTTCTCATGTTTTTCCTCCCAGGAACTTGTTTCCGTTATCGATTGGTTCTTGCTCAGGCGATTTCCATCGCCTTTTCCTGGCGCAGGCTGCGCCATATCTGGGTGCGCAGATGGACGAAGCTTTCCAGGTCCATCACGTCCTCGATCTTTTCGTGGTCGTCCCAGCGCTCGGCCTCGCGGATCGAGCGGATGTCGATGATTTCCTTCACCCGTCCCGGCTGGCGGGCCATGATCGCCACGCGGTCGGCCAGATACACGGCCTCCTCGACGGCATGGGTGATGAACATGACCGTGCGCGGGTTGCGCCGCGCCAAGCGCACCAGCTCCTCCTGCATGACGACGCGGGTCTGGGCGTCGAGCGCGCCGAAGGGTTCGTCCATCAGCAGAACCTCGGGGTCCAGCACATAGGCCCGCGCGATCGAGACGCGCTGCTGCATGCCCCCCGACAGTTGGTGGGGGAAGGCATCGGCATAGCCGGTCAGGTTCATCAGCGCCAGGATGCGGTCGATGCGTTCCCTGCGCTCGGCCCTGGGCACGCCCTTGTTGCGCAGGCCCAGCTCGATGTTCTCGCGCACCGTCTTCCAGGGCATCAGCGCGAATTGCTGGAACACCACGGCGCGGTCGGGGCCGGGCTTCGTCACCTTGACCCCGTCCACGCTGACCATGCCCGAGGTGGGGCGGTCGAACCCGGCGACAAAGCGCAGGCAGGTCGTCTTGCCGCAGCCCGAAGGGCCGACCACCGCCATGAATTCCTTGTCGGCGATTTCCAGCTCGACGCCCTTCAGCGCCTCGAAACCATCCTGCTTGTTGCCATAGATGCGGCCGACATTGTCGAAGCGGATCGCTCCCATTCGTCCATTCCTTTCGAATTATGCTGAGAGACCACGGCGGCGCAGGATCGCTTCCTCGACCCGGCGCAGGACGACGTCGATGACAAGCCCGATGATACCGATGCCGATCATCCCGGCCATGACCGTGGTGGTCGAAACGTTCCCCTGCCCCTGCACCATCATGTAGCCGATCCCGGTCGAGGCGACGATCAGCTCGGCCCCCACCAGCGACTGCCAGCCCAGCCCGGCCGAGATGCGCAGCCCGGCGATGATCGAGGGCACGGCCGAGGGCAGCAGGATCTCGGTGATCATCCGCCGGTCCGGGGTGCCCAGCATGCGCGCCGCCTCGATCAGGCGGGGGTCGGCGAATTTCGCGCCGCGATAGGCGTTGATCAGGCAGGGCGGGAAGGCGCCGGCAAAGATGATCATGATCGGCCCGCCGATGCCGGTGCCGAACCACAGTGCGGCAAAGGGCACCCAGGCGATCGGCGCGATGAAGCGGACCGCATCGAACAGCGGCGTCACGATGTCGTCGAGCAGCCGGAACCAGCCCATGAGCAGGCCCAGCGGGATGCCGACCAGAACCGCCAGGCCGAAGCCGCCCGCAAAGCGCAGCATGCTGGCCCCCAGATGGTCGACCAGGGTGCCGCCGGCGAACCTGTGGTTCAGCAGATAGACGAAACGCTCGACCACGGCGGCGGGCGACGGCAGGAACAGGCTGGGGATAAGCCCCGAAAGGCTGAGCAATGTCCAGACCGCCAGGAAGCCGCCGAATCCGATCAGCCCCAGAACCACGGTGTTGTTGGTGTCGAAGATCCGCATGTCCCTCATTCCCCTGCCTGCGAGGCGGTATTCCACGAAAGCGCGCGACGCTCCGCGACGCCCAGGGCCGCGGTCATCAGCCAGCCGCAAAGCGTCACCACGATCATCCCGACCAGGATCATTCCGGGGTAAAGATCCTGCTGCGCCGCGTTCAGCACCCGGCCCAGCCCGGTCATCGCCCCGACCAGCTCGGCTGCGACCAGCGTGGTCCAGGACGCCTGCAGGGACAGCCGCAACCCGGTAAAGATCATCGGACTGGCGCCCGGCAACAGAATCTCGCGCACGAAGGTCAGGAAGGGCGTGCCCAGCATCTGCGCCGCCTCGATCAGGGTCTTGTCGAGGTTGCGCACGCCCGCATAGGCGTTGATGACCGAGGGCACGAAGGCGGCGAACCAGATCACCAGGATCTTGGCCATGTCACCCAGCCCCAGCCACAGGATGGCCAGCGGGATCCAGGCCAGCGGCGGGATCGGGCGGATGATCAGGAAGACCGGGTTGATCAGCGCCTCGGCCTTGCGGCTCCAGCCCATCCACAGGCCCAGGGGAACCCCGGTGCAGATCGCGACCAGAAAGCCCAGCGTGACCAGCGTGACCGAGCGCAGGACATGGTCGATCAACACCCCATTGGCATAGCCGACGCCGGTGATCTGGCCGAAAGCCGCCCAGGTGTCCGCCGGCGAGGGAAACCGGCCCGGTGAGATCATCTGCGTCACCGAAGTCGCAACATACCAAAGGGCAAGAGCCGCGAATATGGTCGCGCCACCCACCACTGCCTTGCGTGACATCCTCGTCCTCCCTTAGCTATGTAAGCGGTTACATAGATGCCTGGGACAGTCAATCTTTTTCCAATCCGGCCGCGTCAAAAGACGCGCGAGATCCAGAAGAGATCAAGGCGATCCAATATTTTATCGTTTGTTATAAGTATGTTGCATCGGGACGTGCCTTGGGTCGGCCCAGCGCGGGGTTTTCGTGGCGGGGCATTACGCCTTGGCGAATCGCCTTCGCGCCGCCGGCGGCGCATGGGTTCCCCGCGCAACGATCTCGGTCGGCAAAAGCACGCTTTCGCCGCGCTTGCCCTCAATAAGCTGCTGTAGCAGGGCGGCCGCCTGCTCACCCATGCGGGTATGCGGAACCCGCACGGTGGTCAGTTCGGGGAAGGTGATCGAGGCGATGTCGATGTCGTCGAAGCCGGTGATCGTCACGTCCCTGGGCACGCGCAACCCCATGCGATGCGCAGCGCGCAGGGCGCCGGCAGCAAGCACGTCGTTGCCGCAGATGACGGCGGTGATGCTGCGATCCGCCATCAGCTCCGCAAAGGCCCTTGCACCGCTTTCCAGGCCGTATGGCACCTCGGCCACTCCGCGGAATGCAAGCCCCTCGCCCGCCAGCAGGTCGCGGGCGCCCTCCAGTCGTCCCCTGGCCCGGTCGTTGCCCTGGGTCAGCCCCGAGATCATCGCGACGTTCCTGTGGCCCAGGTCCAGAACCATGCGCACCATCGCAGCCATGCCTGCCACGTTGTCGAAGCCCGCGTAAGGGTGCGAATCGCCGCAGGCCCAGGCCAGCACGTAAGGCACCTTGCGGATGGCCAGCCATTCATAGATCGCGGGATCGCGATCGAAACCGACCAGCAGCAAACCATCCGCTCCCCGCGCGACCAGGGCCTCGATCTGCTGCTTTTCGCGTTCCGGGTCATAGCCGCAAGAGGCGACAAGCAGCGCGAACTTTCCCGGCGAAAGCGAGCGTTCGAAGGCGTCGATCCCATGCGCGAAGACCGCGTTCTCCAGCGTCGGGATCACTGCGCCGATAATGCCCGTCCGCCGCGACGCCAAGGCACGGGCGCCGAAATTCGGGGAATAGTTCAGGGCGCGAATCGCCTCCATGACCTTTTCCCGCGTCGCCGGCACCACGCGGTCGGGGGCGTTCAGGCAGCGCGAGACGGTCGCGGTGGACACGCCCGCAAGCGCCGCCACATCGTCCACCGTCGCATGCACCGTTTTCTCGCTCACAACCTGTCCTCGCTGGATCTGCGCATCGGCAGCCACTTTCGCAGCAAGCGAATAATTTGACCAGAACCGTTGAGAAAAGCTTGCATCGCCCAAATGAAAGCGCTTACATCACGCCATGGCCAAGAGGAGGACGCTTCGCAACCGGCTCGATCAGAGCCGCCGAAGCACAAGGCCGATCACGAGAACCCGGAGAATTTCATGGCTCTGCACTATCTGAAGAAAGCGCCGAAGACCGCGACCACCGACGCCGGCGAGACCCGCGAGATCGTCCAGAAGATTCTTGGCGACATCGAGCAGGGCGGCGAGGCGGCCGCCCGCAAATACGCGCTCGAGCTGGACAAATACGACGGCAACATCGTCCTGACGCGGGACGAGATCGAGGCGGCCAAGGCCAAGGTTCCGCAAAAGCTGCAGGACGACATCAAGTTCGCCCATGACAACGTCCGCCGCTTTGCCGAGGCGCAACGCGATTCGCTGCGCGACTTCTCGCTGGAGCTGGTGCCGGGCCTGACCACCGGGCAGCGCAGCATCCCCTGCCGTTCGGTCGGCTGCTACGTGCCGGGCGGGCGCTACAGCCATGTCGCCTCGGCGATCATGACGGTCACGACGGCCAAGGTCGCGGGTTGCCAGCACATCACCGCCTGCTCGCCCCCGCGTCCCGGCGTCGGCATCAATCCGGCGATCGTCTATACTGCCGATCTGTGCGGGGCGGATCGCATCCTGGCGCTTGGCGGCGTGCAGGGCATCGCCGCCATGGCCTTCGGCCTTTTCGATTGCCCCCCGGCCGACATCCTGGTCGGTCCCGGCAACCAGTTCGTGGCCGAGGCCAAGCGCATCCTGTTCGGCCGCGTCGGCATCGACATGTTCGCCGGCCCGACCGACAGCCTGATCCTGGCCGATGCCAGCGCCGATCCGCTGGTGGTCGCCGCCGACCTCGTGGGCCAGGCCGAGCATGGCTACAACTCGCCCGTCTGGCTCGTCACCGACGACGAAAAGCTTGCGCAGGCCGTCCTGAAACTGGTCCCGGAACTGATCGCCGACCTGCCCGAGGTCAACCGCATGAACGCCGAGGCGGCATGGCGCGACTATGCCGAGGTGATCCTTTGCGCGGATCGCGAGGAAATGGCGGCGACCTCCGACGACTATGCGCCCGAACACCTGACCGTGCAGGCGGCCGACCTGGATTGGTGGCTCAAGCGCCTGCAATGCTACGGCTCGCTTTTCCTGGGCGAGGAAACCACGGTCGCATTCGGCGACAAGGCTTCGGGGCCGAACCACGTCCTGCCGACCTCGGGCGCGGCACGCTATACCGGCGGGCTTTCCGTCCACAAATACATGAAGGTCGTGACCTGGCAGCGCGCGACCCGCGAAGGCGCCCGCCCCATCGCCGAGGCGACAGCCCGCATCTCGCGCCTGGAGGGGATGGAAGGGCACGCCCGCACCGCTGACATCCGGCTGAAGAAATACTTTCCCGAAGCCCGGTTCGAACTGAATGCCAGCGCCTGACATGGAACAGGAGCTGTTTTCCGTCGAAGGCCGGATCGCCTGCGTGACCGGGGCCAGCAGCGGGCTGGGGCGGCAAGCTGCCCTGACCCTTGCCCGCCGTGGCGCAAGGGTCGTCGCCATCGCCCGGCGCGAAGCCGAGCTGGCCGAGCTGGCCAGGCAGGGCGAAGGGCGCATCCGGCCCTTCGCCGCCGACCTGGCCGATCGCGACCGCCTGGCCCGGATCGCCCAGGACGCGGCAGCGGCCTTCGGCGCGCCGGACATCCTGGTCAACGCGGCGGGGGTGAACACGCGCGAACATGCGGACAAGGTGACGCCGCAGGGCTGGGATCTGACCCTGGCGCTGAACCTCAGCGCGCCCTTCTTCCTGGCACAGGCCATGGTGCCCGCGATGCGGGAGAAAGGCTGGGGCCGGATCGTCAACTTCGCCTCGCTGCAATCCTTCCGCGCCTTTGCCGCCGGCATCGCCTATGGCGCGTCCAAGGGCGCGGTCGCGCAGATGACGCGCGCCATGGCCGAGGCATGGTCGGGTTCGGGCATCACCGCCAATGCGCTGGGGCCGGGCTTCTTTCGCACGGAACTGACCGCGGCGGTCTTTGCCGACGAAGGATTGGCCGCACGGAATGCGGCGCAGACCTGCCTGGGCCGCAACGGCGAGCCCGAGGACATGGACGGGCCGCTGCTTTTCCTCTGCTCGGAGGCGTCCGCCTATGTGACCGGGCAGATCCTGATGGTTGATGGGGGATTTACCGCGAAATGAAAGCTCTGGTCTATACGGGGGAACGCACGCTGGAAATGCGACAGGTGCCGGACCCCGTCCCCAAGCCGGGCGAGGTTCTGGTGCGCGTCGATGCCGTCGGCATCTGCGGCTCGGACATCCACGCCTATCTGGGCCATGACGAGCGCCGCCCGGCGTCGCTGATCCTGGGCCACGAGGTCGCAGGCACCATCGCCAGCGGCGCCCGCACCGGCCAGCGCGTCACCGTCAACCCGCTGGCGACCTGCGGCACCTGCCCCGCCTGCCGAGAGGGGCGCGACAACCTCTGCCCCGAGCGGCAGATCATCTCGATGCCGCCGCGCGAGGGCGGGTTCGCGGAATTCATCACCTCGCCCGAGCGCAACCTCGTCGCCATTCCAGATGCCCTGCCGGCGACCGTCGCCTGCCTGGCCGAGCCGCTGGCCTGCGGCTGGCACGCGGTCAAGCTGGGCAACCGCGTCCTGGGCGGCCCGGCGACGCGGGTGCTGATCCTGGGCGGCGGTGCGATCGGCTTCGGTGCGGCCCTGGCCGCTCGTGCCCTGGGCAGCACCGACGTCACCATCGTCGAGCCGAACGCCATCCGCCGCCAGCGTTTGACCGAGATCGACGATTTCCCCGTCGTCGAACGTGCGCCGTCTGGCGCTGCCCCCGACCTGGTGATCGATGCGGCCGGTTTCGCCGCCACCCGCGAGTTGGCTTCCGAAACGGTGCGGCCAGGCGGGGTCATCCTGCATATCGGCCTTGGGCAGGCGACCGACGGGCTGAACATCCGGCGCATGACGCTGCAGGAGATCACCTTCATCGGCACCTATACCTATAGCCACAGCGACTTCGAGGAATGCACCGCCGCGATCATCAAGGGCCGCCTCGGGCGTTGCGACTGGACCGACATCCGGGACCTGGCCGATGGCTCCGCGGCCTTCGCCGGTATGGTCGGCAATGCCATTGCCTCGCCCAAGGTCGTGCTGGTTCCCTAGGCCCGGCACCGTCCCGATACCGTCAACGGACCTTTACGGTATCGGGACGCCGGGCCGCGGTTGCATGCCGGATCAACGCAAGCTGACCGAGTAATGCACGGCATCGGTCAGGCAGCGCGACTGGCGCAGCTCCACCGCCTTGTCCTCGAGGTCATAGGCGATCCGCTGGATGGCGATCAGCGGATGCCCGACCGCGCAACCCAGCCGCTCGGCATCCTGCGCATCGGCCAGCGTGGCGCGCAGCTGCTCGTCCGCTCGGGCGATCGTCACGCCCCATTTCGCCGACAGAAGCTTGTAGATGTTGTTGGGAATGCCATCGAGCCCGGCCAGTCCGGCGAAGCGCGCGGCGGGCAGCCACAAGACCTCGTTGATGACCGGGGCGCCCGCCATCAAGCGCACCCGCTCGATCCGAACGACCGGGGCGCCCTCGGCCAGTCCCAGCGGCTCGGCAACCTCTTGCGGGGCCGGCACTTCGGCGTTCCCCAGCATCTGCGAAAGGGGAAACTCCGCCTCCTTGCCGTCGGCCGTCAGGCGGAAGAACTGGAACAGCAGCTTGGGATCCTCGGGCTGGGATACGAAGGTGCCGCGCCCCTGCCGCCGGACCAGAAGATTGTCCATCGTCATCGCGTCCAGCGCCTTGCGCACCGTACCCTGGCTGACGCGAAGCTGCCGGGCGAGTTCATGTTCGCTGGGGATCAGCATGCCCGGCACCCATTCCCCCGACACCAGTCGCCGCGTAAGCTGGTCGCGCACCTGCGCATAAAGGGGCTTGGCGGCGACAAGATCGTCGGACATCGGAACTCCTCGGTTACAAGGCGCAGATTTCCGCTCGCTTTGCGGGAACGGCATACCTCCAGTAATCTTATAATATATAAGATCCAGGCCACATAACAAGCTCGGGGCTGGTGCCCCATGCACAGCGAAAAGAAGCAGAAAGCCCGAACCACAGATCCGGGCTTTCTTGTATTTCAAGCAGATCGCCACGACCAACGCGACCAACACCCTCGGGGTTGTTCAGGACGGACGGCTTAATCTGCCTCCGCGAAAACCTCGTCTCGTTCACGCCTGACGCTGGGCAGCAACGCCAGCACCAGCACTACGACCGAGATCAGCAACAGGACCGCGCTGATCGGGCTGGTGACGAACACCCAGGGATCGCCACGCGACAGGACCAGTGCCCGGCGCAGGTTTTCCTCCATCAGCGATCCCAACACGAAACCCAACAGCAAGGGTGCTGGTTCGAACCCAACCTTGACCAGCACATAGCCGACATAGCCGAAGAAGCCGATGAACAGCACATCCGTGATCTGCGAGTTGATCGAATAGATCCCCACGCTGCAAAAGACCAGAATGGTTGGATACATCAGCCGGTAAGGCACTTTCAGCAGCCGCACCCAAAGCCCGACCATCGGCAGGTTGATCAGCAGCAGCATCAGGTTGCCAAGCCACATCGAGGCAATCATGCCCCAGAACAGTTGCGGATGCGCGGTGATGACCTGGGGCCCAGGCACGATGCCGAAGATGGTCATGGCGCCGACCATCAACGCCATGACGGCGTTGGGCGGAATGCCGAGCGTCAGCATCGGGATGAACGAGGTCTGTGCGCCCGCGTTATTAGCCGATTCCGGTCCTGCAACGCCCTCGATTGCGCCCTTGCCGAAGCGCGAAGGATCCTTTGCCAGACGCTTTTCCACCGCATAGCTGGCAAAGGGCCCCAGCACCGCGCCATTGCCCGGCAAGAGTCCCAGGATGGCCCCCAGGACCGTACCGCGCATGATGGGCTTGGCGCTCTGCCTCATTTCCTCGCGCCCCGGCAGCAGGCGGCCGATGCGGGCGCGCACCACGTCTCGCGCCTCGGTCACCTCCAGGTTGCGCAGGATCTCGGCGATGCCGAAGATCCCCATCGCCAGCACGGAAAAATCGATCCCGTCAGCAAGTGAGAACCAGCCGAGTGTCATCCGCGCTTCTCCGGTCTCGATGTCGGTGCCGACGCAAGACAACAATACGCCCACCAGCACCATGCCGATCGCCCGGATGACGGAACCGCTGGCCAGCACCACGGCAAGCACAAGCCCCATCAGCATCAGCGAGAAATACTCGGCCGGCCTGAACAGCATCGCCAGTTCGGTCAAGGGTCGCCCAAGGGCGGCAATAATCAATGTGGCCACGGTTCCGGCGAAGAAAGACCCGATCGCCGCAATCCCCAGCGCGATCCCCGCCCGTCCACGCTGCGCCATCGCATGCCCGTCCAGCGTGGTGACGACGGCAGTGGCCTCGCCGGGGATATTGACCAGGATGGCGGTGGTCGAGCCACCGTATTGCGCGCCGTAATAGATACCGGCCAGCATGATCAGCGCGCCCGCTGGATCCAGCCCGAAGGTGATCGGCAGCAGCATGGCAATGGTCGCGATGGGCCCCACCCCCGGCAGCACGCCGATCAACGTCCCGACCAAGCAGCCCAGCAGGCAAAGTCCCAGATTCTGCAGCGACAGCGCGACTGCAAAGCCCAGCCCAAGGTTCTGGATAAGCTCCATCAGGCATTCCCTCCGCGGCGCCGCCGGACAAGATATAAGGCCAGCGCAACGACCAGCAGCGCCCCCGAGACCAGCAGCATCACCTGCCTTTGGCTCCAGCCCGGGAAATATTTCAGCCAGGACACGGGAAAGGCGGGCATCGGCAGGTTCAGCAGATAGCCGAACAGCAGAATGCAGAACGCCGTCAGCGCCGCGGCAAGAATCGCAAGGTCGAGCCAGTCGCGGTCCCGCTCGGCAAAGCCGGCGATCAGGACGGCAAGCGGTCCCGCTCCGACGATGCCGATGCCAGGCGTGGTGAACGAGCCGATGGGCGTCGGTCTTATCGTGAAGGCGAAAACGACCAGGGCCAGCATGATGATGACAGGCCCGCGCACCGAGATTCGCGGAATCGCCTCACCGCCGCGGAAAATGCCGGCGACGACCATCCCCGCCCCAATCACGGCAATCAGCCAGGCCGTGCCGCGCGGCATCCCGCCCGGACCCATCGCCCGCAAGCTGCCGCTGGCCAGATCCCCCATGGCCAGGAAGGCGCTACCAGCCAGCCCAAGCAGGCATAACCCTCCGATAAAGCTCTGATTCAGCAGCCGACCCCTACCCTTTCCGGGGGGCCTCATTGTCTCGGACTGTGTTGGCTGCGATGGGTCTTGAGACATATTCATTCTCCTCCCTGATATGTGATCCCGGTTGCACGCCGCCCTCCACAGCAGACGTTCATCTCGGTCAATCATCTATAGTTTTATATAAGAGATATGATATAAGAGCAAGACGGCACAGAGGTGCCGGCCGCTCCGGGGAGGAGCGGGAGCAACAACATGGGAGGAATATCCATGCGAAATTTTCTGCGTGTGCTTGTCTCGACCGCAGCTACGTTCGCGGCGGGGATGGTAGGGGCGCAAACCTATCCTGAACGTCCCGTCAACTTGGTCGTGCCTTTCGCTGCGGGCGGGCCAAGCGACGCCATCGCGCGTCTGGTCGGCCAGTCGATGTCGGGAACGCTGGGCCAGCAACTGGTGGTCGAAAGCGTAGGCGGTGCCGGCGGCACTCTTGGCGCAGCACGCGTGGCCCGTGCCGATCCGGACGGCTATACGCTGCTGATCGCGCATGTCTCACTGGCGGCGGGCGAGACCCTCTATCCCAACCTGACCTATGACACCGCGACGGCTTTCGCCCCGATCGGGATGATCAATCAAGGTCCGATGGTCCTGCTGGCCCGTAAGGATTTCGACGCCCCCGACGCCGCCACCCTGATCCAACGGATGAAGGAAGGCGGCGAGGATATTTCCGTGGGCCATGCCGGCGTCGGATCGAACTCGCATCTCTGCGCGGTGCTGCTGCAAAATGCGATGGACGCCAAGTTCACGCTTGCCGCCTATCAGGGCACCGGGCCGGCGATGAACGATCTGATGGCTGGCAGCATCGACGTGATGTGCGACCAGTCCACAACCGCGATCCCGCAGCTCGAAGGCGGCACGGTCAAAGGCTACGCCGTCACCTCGGCCGATCGGCTGGAGGCATTGAAGGATCTGCCCGCCTTGCAGGAACTGGGTCTGGACGGATTCGACTTCACCATCTGGCACGGGCTTTACGCACCCGCCGGCACGCCGCCCGAGATCGTCGAAACGCTGAACGCCGCGTTGCAGGTCGCCCTCGACGACCAGAAAATTGTGGACCGCTTCGCCGCGGTTGGCACCGCACCTTTCCCTACCGATCAACGCAGCCCCGCTGCCCATGACGAAAAGCTGCAGGCCGAGATCGCGACATGGCAACGGGTTCTGGGCAACCAGGCCGAATAAACCCGACCGGGCGGGAAAACCGCCTGGTCCCTATCTGCTCTTGTTGAGGAACCACTATGATAGTCATTACGGAATTCATGGACGAGGCCGCCGTTCGCGAAGGCCTTTCCGGTCGGGATGTGGTTTATGACCCCATGCTCGTCGACAGGCCCGACGAACTGGCGGGCCATCTGGCCCATGCCCGCGCGCTGATCGTGCGCAACCGCACGCAGGTCCGCCCGGCCTTGCTGGATCTTGCACCCCATCTGCACGTTGTCGGCCGCCTGGGCGTCGGGCTGGACAATATCGACATGGAAGCCTGCAAGGCGCGAGGAATCGCGGTCTGCCCCGCCATGGGCGCGAACGACGATTCGGTGGCAGAATATGTCATCGGCACTGCCATGCTGCTGTTGCGGGGGGCCTATCGCGCGAATGCCGATCTGGTAGCCGGAACATGGCCGCGCAACCGCCTGACCGGGCGCGAGATTTCCGGCAAGGTGCTGGGCCTGATCGGCTTTGGCAGCATCGCACGGGCGACGGCTCAGCGGGCCGTAGCTCTTGGCATGACGGTGGTGGCTTATGATCCCTTCCTGACGGCCGACAGCCCGGTCTGGACCCAGAGCTGGGGCAAGGTCACACCGCTGTCCCTTGATGACCTGCTGGCCGGATCGGACGTGGTCTCGCTACATGTGCCGCTGACCGCGGACACCCGGCGAATGATCGATGCGGCGGCGATTTCGCGCATGCGCAACGACGCGATCCTGATCAATGCGGCGCGCGGCGACGTCGTGGACGAGGCCGCGACCGTCGCCGCGCTGAAAAGCGGAACGCTTGGCGGTGCCGCCCTCGACGTGTTCGAGACCGAGCCGCTGAGCGCCGAGGCAGGCGCAGCCTTCGCCGACGTGCCCAACCTGGTGCTGACACCCCATATCGCCGGCGTCACGGTGGAATCGAACGACCGGGTTTCGTGGCTGACGGTCAGGAATGTCCTCGACCATCTGGAGCGGGAACAGGCATGACGAAAGCATCCATTGCACAGGCGCAGGCCGCCGTTGCCGCCGCCCTCCGGGACGAGGGGGTTGCCGAACAAGCGGCCCTGTCCGTAGCATGTGCCCTGGTCGGGGCCGAGGCCGACGGGCTGAAGGGCCACGGATTGTCGCGCCTGCCCAGCTATCTCTCGCAGGTGCGCAGCGGCAAGATCGACCCCAGCGCCGTCCCTGTGGCCGAGCGCGTCGCGACCTCGGTCTTGCGCATCGACGCCGCCCATGGCTTCGCCTATCCGGCCCTCGATCTTGCGGTCGAGCAGCTTCCCGCCATCGCACGGGAAACCGGCATCGCCGCCGCCTCGATCCATCGCTCGCATCATTGCGGGGCAGCTGGGCTCGTGGTCGAGCGGCTGGCCGAACAAGGACTGGCGGCCCTGCTGTTCGCCAATACCCCTGCAGCCATCGCGCCATGGGGCGGCACCACCGCCTTGTTCGGCACCAATCCCATTGCCTTCGCCTGCCCACGCACAAACGGCGCACCGATCGTCATCGATATGTCGCTCTCCAAGGTGGCGCGCGGCAATATCATGGCGGCCAAGCAAAAGGGCACGCCGATCCCCGAGGGCTGGGCGCTTGATGCCCAGGGCCAGCCGACCACCGATCCGGTCGCAGCGCTGGCGGGAACCATGCTGCCGCTTGGCGATGCCAAGGGCACGGCACTGGCGCTGATGGTCGAACTGCTGGCGGCGGGGCTGACGGGGGCGCAATACGCGGCCAACGCCTCGTCTTTCCTCGACGACCAGGGCGGGCCACCCTCCACGGGGCAGTTGATCATCACCCTCAACCCCCGGGTTCTGGGTGGATCGAGCACGCTGAGCCATGTCGAGCACCTGGCCGCCGCCATTGCAGCGCAGAAAAACGCCCGCATCCCCGGCTCGCGACGCATTGCTCAACGCCGGAAAGCCGCCGCCGAAGGGATCGAACTGCCCGAGACGCTGCTGTCCAGAATCGCGTGAATCAAATCGCATGGCTCCGGCAAGGAGCCATACGACAACCAGCATTGCCTGCACGAACGATCGGGGACCCGCGATTTGACTTGCAGGCCCCGATGAAAATGGAAGGCGGGCGCGCCTTGCCTCGGGTTTGCGCTCGCCAACGGTCTCTCTGCGGTTCCCGTGACGTGGAAGCGAGCAGCATCTTGATGTGAGAATCTGGCGAGCCTTCGGTGCTCCCACGCCCGTTCCATGTAACCGCCTGGCAGCGAAGGCCCACCCGCATGACCCTTTCCGTCTTGCTCATCCTGTCATTGCTGGTGGGCCTCGGCGAACCATTCGACACAGGCGGCGCTGATGTCGATTTCCACACGTGATTCCGCCAGCGGCTTGCCCTGTTCCAGGGTCAGGATCTGCGCCAACCCCTCGCGCTCTTGCAGGATCAGCGCGTGCCAGCGCTTCAGGATCTGCGCCCGCTGTGCGGCGGTGCGGGCAGATCATTCGGTGAAGGCCGTTGCGGCAGCCTCGCGCGTCAGTCGCGGCACGTCACCGATATGCTCGCCCGTCGCGGGGCAGGTGACGGCGATGCTTGCACCGGCCGACGAGCTACGCCACGCCCCCGTGAAACAGGCCTGCTGCCGCAAAGCGCGGGTCGTTTGAAAAGCGCCCCCCATCGGTTCCCTCTTGCTGGCTGCTGAATGAGCTTGCATCCCCTGCCTGATCTGAAGTGAAAGTATATCTAAATCAAATAAAATTATGATTGCATTAAATGTAAGCATAACTATTGTTGTTTGGCATGGAGGGCCGCCATGTCCATACGAATACTTAGAACACTCATCGCCGTCGCCGATCACGGCACCTTCAGCGCCGCGGCAGATGCGGTTTTCGTCACACATGCCGCCGTCAGCCAGCAGATGCGCGCGCTGGAGGCGGAATGGCAGGTCGCGGTCTTCGATCGCTCGAAACGCACCCCGGAACTAACCCCGATCGGGCGGGCGCTGCTGGCCAAGGCGCGCGAGGTGGTGCGCGCCTATGACGACATCGTGCCGTCGGTTCTGGGCGACGATGGCCTCAAAGGCGATTTCAACTTGGGCGCGGTGCCGACGACGCTGATCGGGTTGGTGCCCTTTGCCACCGCCATGCTGAAAACGAAATGCCCGGAACTGCACGTGGGGCTGTTCCCTGGCCTGTCCATCCCGCTGATCCACCAAGTCGAGCGAAACGCACTTGATGGCGCGCTGATCTCCAAGCCCGACATGCTGCCGCGTGAGTTGATCTGGCATCCCATCGCCTCCGAGGAACTGGTCCTGATCTGTTCCGAACAGATCAAGGACGACGACCCGGTCAGGATCCTGAATGAAAACCCTTTCATCCGGTTCACCCGCGATGCCGTGGTGGGCTCGATCATCGAGAAATGGCTGCTATCCAACAATATCGCCGCCAAGGACAGCATGGAACTGGCTGGGCTTGAGGCGATCTACAGCATGGCGCTGGCCGGGCTCGGGGTCTCGATCGTTCCCGAATCCTGCGTCAGGATCGCCAATCCGCCTCCCTTGCGGCGCATCCCGCTGGCGCCCAAAGACGCGCCCATGCGGCACCTAGGTCTGGTGCAGCGCAAAGACAGCACCAAGAACCGCGTCCTGGGCGAGATCGCCCGCGCGATGGAGCGCGCCGTCGAGGTGGGTATCTTCTCGCCCGAGACGATCGCCCGGATCTCGTGACGTACCGCAAGGGAAGGTTGCACTTGCATTGCCGCTGCGGGGCGCGCATCTTAAGTATATGTAAATAATATAAGATTTTATTTACATGACTGTAAGAAGAAATTGTGGCTGGCCGCCGCATCGACCCGAAAGCAATCATGACCGATCATCTATCACCTGTCCGGATCACCCCGAATGGCCTCACCCGCCCTGCCTTGAAAGGCAGCGCGATTTCACCCGCATATCCGGCAAGGACGCCGACCCCATGACGACAGGCTTCATCATGGCGCTTCTTGCCGGAGCATTCGCCGGCGGGTTCATCAACGGCCTGGCGGGATTCGGCACGGCCCTGCTGTCCCTGGGATTTTGGTTGCAGATCATGCCGCCGCCACAGGCGGTGGCCATTGTTGTGGTCATGTCGGTGGTGAGCGGCTTGCAGGGGCTGTGGATCACCCGGCGCGAGATCCGCGACCGCCCAGGCCGGCTGGCACGCTTTCTCGCGCCGGGGCTGATCGGGCTGCCCTTGGGGGTGAGCTTGCTGAGCGTGATCAGCGCGCCGGTGTTGAAGCTGGTAATCGCCGGCTTCATGATCACCTATGGCGGTTTCTTCACGCTGCGCCGTTCACTGCCCCGTTTCGAACGACCGACGCCCCTGATTGACGTCGGCATCGGCTTTACGGGGGGCGTCCTGGGCGGCGCGGCATCCCTGTCGGGGGCACTGCCGACGATGTGGTGCGCCATGCGCCCCTGGCCCAAAGGCGAGACCCGCGCGGTGCTACAGCCCTATAACGTCGGTATCCTGGGTATGGCCGTCGCGCTTTTTGCCCTGCAGGGCCTCTACGACCGCGAAACCCTGCTGTTGATCGCGATGGCTCTGCCGACCACCATCATCGGCGCTCAGCTCGGCATCAGGCTGTTTCACCACCTGAACGACACCCAGTTTCGCCGGTTGCTGATCGGGGTGATGTTCGCCTCGGGCGTGGCGCTTGCCCTGCGCGAACTCATGTGAAAAGGGGCCGGCGAATGTTGCCGGCCCCCTTTTCCAGTCCGGAAGTTCAGGCTTGCTTGAAAAAGGGCGCCGGGATCAAGATCTTGTTCTCGATGTGATCGACCAGCGGGCGCATCTGAACGGCATAGGCCTGCCATTCCTCCGACGCTTGCAACGCCTTGCGACGCTCCCAACGGTCGTCCATGCTGTCATAGCCCCACATATGCACGATCTGGTTCAGCGGACCGATGTCGGTGAAGTAATAGCCCACCATGTTGCCAAGGATGCGGGTCTGCACCGCCAGTCCCTCTTCTTCATAGAGCTTGAGGAATTTGGGCACATTGCCGTTCTTCAGCGTATAGGTCCGCATGTCGATGAACATCGCGATCTTCCTTCAGTCAGGTTTGGTTCAGAAATGAAGCAGGTGGATGGTGACCAGCGCGAAGACAGCCAGCAGCACGGTCAGGCAGCAGACGATGCCGATCGCGGTGCCGCCGACCTCGCCCAGCTTTTTCAGCGAGGTTTTCATTCCGAGCGCGGCGATGGCGGTGACCAGGCACCAACGGGACAGTTCAAGCAACAACGCCGTCACTTCGGGCGGGATGAGCTTGGCGCTGCCGATCAGCACCAGCGCGGCAAAGCCGATCACGAAGAAAGGAATCGGCAGCGACTGGCCGGGCGCGCGGCTTTTGCCAAACAATAGCGAGATTGTGACGACGACCGGGACCAGCAGCGCGACGCGCAGCAGCTTGACGAAGGTGGCGGTCGCCCCGGTCTCGTCTGAGACGGAATAGCCGGCGCCAACGACCTGTGCCACGTCGTGGATGGTGGCTCCGAAAAAGACCCCCATCGCATGTTCGGACATGCCGAGTGCCGCACCGACCATCGGATAGACGATCATCGCCAGTGTTGACAGCGCGGTGACGGCAATGACCGTGAAGATGGTGTCGCGCTCGTGATTGGGATCGTCCTTGGGGAGCACCGACGAGATCGCCAGAGCCGCCGAGGCACCGCAAATCGCAACCGCACCGCCCGTCAGCAGGCCGAAGGACAGCGAGCGGCCGAACAGTCGGGACAAGATCACGCCCGCAGCGATGGTCAGCCCGACGCCGGCAAAGGTAATGAAGACGACACCCAGCCCCGCTGCTGCGATCTGCTGAACCGTGATACCGAGGCCCAGCAGAGCGACACCGAAACGCAGAAGCTTCTTTGCGGCGAACTCGATGCCAGCCGCGGTCGAGGAGTCCGGTTCAGCCAAAAAAGTGAAGGCCATGCCGAGCAGCAGGGCCATAAGCATGATCGGCGCGCCATAGTGATCCGAGAGGAAGCGTGCGGCCAGCGCTACCGTGACAGCCGAGAGAATGCCGGGGAACAGCAGCCGCGCTATGGATGGCGTAGCAAGAGCAAACTGCTTCATCCGATGAGTTCGTCCCGGCGGTCATCGGTCTCGCCGAACCGCTTCAGGACGGCAGGCTTGGTGCCTTCGTAGACGCGCTCCAGGTTCTCGGCGATCTTGGCGTTCTCGCGTTCGAACAGGCAGTTGCCTTCCAGGTCCGAGGCCACCAGGAACGGCCCCATCCGGTTGCAGCGGATCACCCACATCGCCTGGGCCAGGCCGAGTTCCTCATTCCAGTGCACGGCCTCGACATTCTCGACCCCGCGGCCCAGAAGCGCGCCGGTGCCGTAACCCACGGTGGACAGGTAGATGGCACCGTTCGGGACGAAATATTCCTTGTAGTCCCTGGACGACATGCCGCCCTTGCCGATGATCAGCTTGGCGCCGGTCTTGGCCATCCACTCGGGCAGCCATTTGGCAAAGCGGAAGCTGGCCGTGGCGGTGACGGCGCCCATGTCGAAGCTGCCATCCTCGCGGATGGTCGCGGCGGGCGAGCAGTGGAAATTCGCCGCGCTCTGCGACGGCAGTTCCATCGGGATGTTCGCCTTGTCCTCCAGCGCGCGCATATAGACGCCTTCGCGCGCAGTATACATCAGCCCGTTCAGATAGACGATGTCGCCCATGCGCAGCGCGGCGATCTCCTCGGGCGTGGGGGTGGTGGACAGGATGACTTCACGCGGTTTCATTCGGCGGCCTCCATTGCCATATCCCAGCCCACGGTCTCGCGGCGTTGATAGGGGGTGAACCAGTCGGGATCGGTGCGATGCTCGACCCGCCCGTCGGGATAAATGCGGGCCACGGCGCGGCGCGAGGACAGGCAGAAGGCATGGACCGACATCTGCATGCCGCCGGTATGGCAGTAGCCGACCTCGATATGGGTATCGATCACCATGTTCTTGCCGACAAAGCCCATCGCCCCCATGCCGATGGAATTGCCGAGTTCCTTGAATTCTTCCTCCAGCGCAGCGATGCGCGGATCGCTGTTGCGGTCGCCCACCGTGCGCAGGCAGGCGGCGCGCTTGCCCAGCACCATGCAGGTATCCTTGCAGCCACCGAGCCCGATGCCGATGATCGCCGGCTGGCAGGCCAGCCCGCGCTTGCCGAAGGCCACCAGGCTGTCGAGATAGAACCGCTTGATGCCCTGGATCCCATCCGAGGGGAACAGCATCCGGTAATCGGTGCCGAACAGCCCACCCTTGTGGACGGTGATCAGGTCGATCCATTCGCCGCCGGGCTCATAGCCATATTCGATCTCGGGCGCGCCGATGCCGACATTGTTGTTGTGGTCGGTGCGCCACAGCGGATGCACCCGGTTCGGCCGCAGAGGCACGCCGTTCGTGGCGTTGGCGGTGGCACGGCGCAGCGCCTCCTCGAGTGCGATGGGACCACCCTCGATGCGGGTGTCGTTGCCCATCTTGACATACCAGCGCGGTGTTCCGGTGTCGCCGCACATCGCGCGGCGGTCCTGCTTGGCAGCCTCGTAATTCTCCAGCATCGCCTGCAGGACGAAGGACGACAGGTCGCCGTCCTCGGTCTTTGCGGCGGCCTTCAGGCCCTGCAGGTAATCGTCGGGTATCTCGATGGCGGCCTTGGCCATGAGATCCTCGGCGGTGGATTGGATCAGGTTGATCGGTATCACGTCAGCTTCCTCCTGTGCCGGGACGCGCGCCCGGCCCCTCTCACTGGGTTGCAACGAGCGTTTCGGGTTCATGCGCGGGCAGGATCGTTTCCCCAGGGCGGACGATGGTGAACTGCACCTGTTCGCGGCTCAGCGTCAGGTCGTCGCCCTTTTTCCGCGCGAGAGTGAAATACGAGGTCTCAAGATCGCCGCTTTCGGGGAAATCCTCGCGGAAATGCGCGCCGCGCGAGTTCTCGCGCAACTCGCCCGCCCGCGCGATGATCTCGGACACCTCGACCAGCGAGGCCAGGTTCAGCCAGTCGTGCCAGGTCAGGTTGAAGGCCAGGTTCGCCGGATCGACCCCGGTCTGCATCAGCTCGTCGCGGATCTCGGCGATGCGCTTCTGGCCACGTTGCAGGCCGGCGCCGGTGCGCATGACGCCCACATCCTCCCACATCGCCTCCTGCAGCTTGTGGCGCAGCGGCTGGATCGGCGCCGCCGTGCGCGAGAACGGATGGCTGGCGCGTTCGACCTCGGCCGCCAGCACGGTCTCGTCGGGATCGCGCAGCGCGCCCATGCGGCGAATGTCGGCGCCCATCACGTCGCCGGCGATGCCGCCGAAGACGGTCGAGTTCGCCACGCCATTGCCGCCCAGACGGTTCGAGCCATGCGCGCCGCCGGCATCCTCGCCCGCGACATAAAGCCCCTCCATCTCGGTGCGTGTATCGGGATCAACGACAACGCCGCCCATGAAGTAATGCGCGGTCGGCACCACCTCGACCTTGCCCGCGGCCAGGTCAAAGCCGCTGTCGGCGCAGCGCTTGACCATGCCTGCGAATTTCTTGCGCACGTTCTCGGGGCCGAGGTGGCTCATGGAAATGAACATGCCGACTTGCGCAGGATCGTTGTTCTTGCGCATCTCGGCATAGATACCGCGGCTGACCACGTCGCGCGTGGCCCGCTCGCCGCGTGCGTCATAGTCGAACATGAAGCGGTCGCCACGGGCATTCAGCAGCTGACCGCCGGCGCCGCGCAAGCCTTCTTCAAGCACCGTGCCAGTCATCCGGGTATGGTCGCCCGCCAGCAGGCCCGTGGGGTGGAACTGCACCATCTCCATGTCGCGCAGCGGCAGGCCGATGCGCAGCGCCATGGCCAGGCCGTCCATGGTCTTGTCGCCCGAGGGTGTGTGATACTTGTACATGGTCGGGCCGCCGCCGGTGCCCATCATCACGCATTTGGCGCGCACGAAGCGGAACCGGCCTGTCCGCATGTCGATGAACAGCACCCCCGCCAGCGAGGCCCCGTCCGCGGTCGGGATCAGCCCGATGGCGCGGTGTTCCTGCAGCTTGCGGATCGGGCGGGCCAGCACCTGCTCCATCAGCCGGCTGATGATCTCGATGCCGGTCAGGTCGCCCTTGTGGACGGTGCGGTCGGCGGTCTGGCCAGCAAAAGCCTTTTGATGCAGTGTGCCGTCGGGATTGCGGTCGAAGAAGCAGCCGATCTCGTTTTCCAACTCGCGGATGCGGACGACGGCTTGCTCGCATAGCCGCCAGGCCATGTCCTGGTTTGGCAACCACTTGCCGCCGTTGATCGTGTCCATGAAATGCCGCTCGACCGTATCGCCGCCGCCAAGCGCGACGTTATAGCCGCCCTGCACCATGCGCGTGCAGCCGCATTTGCCGACCAGCCCCTTGACGGCCAGCGTGATCCGCGTGCCCGGCGGCGCGCTTTGCTGGGCATGCAGCGCCGCGAACAGCCCCGCTCCGCCCGAACCGAGGATCAGGATGTCGGTTTCGTCCCGTTCGATGTCGAATGTCGCAGCCATGGTTCACACCGCCCGCAGCAGAAAGGTTCCGGAGATCAGGAAGGCGCCGGCAATCGTTGCCGCCGCGAGGCTTTTCTGCCGCGGCGACCAGGGCAGGAACTCCAGCGCCAGCAGGCGCAGCCCGCCGAAGAAATGTGCAGCCAACAGGAAGACCAGCCCGAATTCCGCGAATTTCACCAGCGGGTTGTCGGCGAAGCTCAGGAAGCGGTCCAGCTGCTGCGGCCGCGTCAGCGCCAGCGACAGCACATAGAAATGCGCGGGCAGGAACAGGGCCAGCGCCAGCCCCGACAGCCGGTGCAGCATATAGGCCAGCCAGAGCGGGTGTTTGCGATGCGGCTTCATCATCACAGCATCGTCACGGCCGAAACGGCGCGCGCGCCCATGAACAGAAGGACGATCCCGACGCCCCAGGTGAATATCTCAAGAAGGCGGCCCCGCAATCCGGTCGTCTCATGCAGGATGACGCGCAGGCCGATTGCCGCGTGGATGGATACCGCGACGACGAAGGCACCATAGAACAGGAACCAGGCGATGCTTCCCTGCGTGCGCGACAGGATCTCCGCGCTGCTGAGGCCGCCCTGGATGGCGTAGATCATGACGGCGAGATGCCCCAGCACCAGCGGCCCCATGACCATCGCGCTCAGCCGCTGCGCCATGTAGTAATGAAGATTGAGCATCATCCCCTCCCCTTCAGGAACGACCGCGCGGCGGCGCGCTTGAGCCCGGCGATGGCACTCAGCGGATCGAGTTCGTTCGGGCAGAAGCGCGTGCAGCTGCCCTGCGAATGGCAGTTCGTGCAGCCGCCCCGCCCGGTCACGGTGTCGAGGACGGCCTGCCGGTCCTCCACCTTCACGTCGTTATACAGCGTCCAGGCGCGTTGCAGCGCCGCCGGGCCGAGGTAATCGGGATTGCCCGCGACCGTATCGCAGGAGGCATAGCAGACCGCACAGTTGATGCATTCGATCGCGGTATTCGCGACGACGCGGCCGGGCTCCTCCGGGCTGACCTCCTGAATCGGTTCGGCGCGGCTGCGGCTGGGCTTGTGAACGCCGCCGGCCTTCACCCATTTGTCGAAGAACGGATCCATGTCCGCCGCCAGATCCTTGATCACCGGCAGGTTCCGCAGCGGACCGATCTGCAGCTTGCCATCCGCCAGCACACGCTTGACATGGGTCCGGCAGGTCCAGCGCGGCTGGCCGTTGACCATCATCGCGCAGGATCCGCACATGCCCACGCGGCAGGCATAGCGATAGGTCAGGGACGGATCGACGGTCTGCTGAATCCAGCTGACGACATCGAGTACGGTCTGATTGTCCTGGGCTGGCACCGAGAAGGTCTCGTAGGCGCCCTGATCTCCCGATCCGCGCCAGACCGAAACCTCCATTGTCTTTGTAATCTCGCTCACAGCACACCTGTTGGCTCGTCTCGTGCTGTCACCGTATACTCGATATTATCTAACATAAAGGAACTAATACTAAATAGTTATGTAAGTAAAATTTATGATCTGATGCGAGCCGCCATGAAATGCGCGCGCCGGCGCCCGCGAAATCAACCAATCCACACAGCAAAACAGGTCGCAGACGACGACAGACGGGCTCCGCGGCAAGTTGTTCCTGTTGACCAGCACCCTGCCCCGCAGCGGAACCGAAAGGGAGCAGGATAGATGACTGCCCCTACCCCGATACCGCCATCAACCAGTTGTCAGGTAAGGATAATCCTTGTTCCTCACCTGCCGGCGCAGGGATCTATGGTAAATTTACCTTTCATTATATATAAGAATTAATGGTTTTGTGGCAGTAAAATTTTCACATAGAGTGCTCCCACGAGGTGGCCCATGTGCTGACCGGCGCTATGCGCTGTCTCAGGGGCGCCGCCTGACCTGCAAGGAGGAATGCAGGAACCGCTATCGACCCCATTCCCCTCTTTCCGGGGGAGCAGCCAGCATCAGGGCGACCCGTATCGGGCCGCGTGCCAGAAACCGCAGGGAGGAGACATGCAGCAACAGGATCCGCTGCTTGCCGTTCGTGGCGTCACAATTCAGTACAAGACGCCACATCATCTGATCACGGCAACCTATCGCGTCAGCTTCGATGTCCATCAGGGTGACCGTTTCATCCTGCTCGGGCCGTCGGGCTGCGGGAAGTCCACACTTCAGAAGGCCGTCGGCGGCTATATCACCCCCACCGAGGGCGAAATGACGCTGAAGGGCCGCAAGATCACCCAGCCCGGCCCCGACCGGATGATGGTGTTCCAGGAATTCGACCAGCTTCTGCCGTGGAAGACGGTCAAGCAGAACGTCGCCTTCGCCTTGCAGAACGCCAAGGGCATGCCGCGCCGTCAGGCCGAGGAAAAGGCGATGGAATATGTCGAGAAGGTGGGCCTGGGCAAATTCGCCAACAGCCATCCGCACATGCTGTCGGGCGGGATGAAGCAGCGCGTCGCCATCGCGCGGGGCATGGCAATGGAGCCCGACATCCTGCTGATGGACGAACCCTTCGCCGCGCTGGACGCCCTGACCCGGCGCAAGATGCAGGACGAGTTGCTGAAGCTCTGGGACGATACCCGCTTCACCGTGCTGTTCGTCACCCATTCCATCGCCGAGGCGATCAAGGTCGGCAGCCGCATCCTGCTGCTGTCTCCGCATCCGGGCCGGGTCAAGGCCGAGCTGAACAGCACCACGGATCCGAAAGAGGCCGCCGAGCTGGAGCGCCATATCCACCAGATGCTTTTCGCCCACGAACCCGAGGAGGTGGAACATGCCTGAAGCAACCGCCCGCGTCATGCCCCATCGCCCCGGCGCCGCCACCGACCGCCCCGAGATCTATCACGACGAGGTCGAGGGGGGCGAACTGGATATCGTCGAACAGCCGCTCTCGCTTTTCCAGACGCTCTATGGCGAGCCGTGGCTGCGCAAGCTGTTCATCCTGGTCGTGCTGGCCTGCATCTGGGAAATCTACGGCCGGATTCTGAACAACGACCTGCTGTTCCCGACCTTCACGGCCACGGCCGGCGCCTTCTTGAGCTCGCTAATGAACGGCACCCTGCCCGCGGCGGCGTGGGTGTCGGTCAAGGTCCTGCTGACCGGCTATGTCATCGGCATTGCGCTGGCCGCCGCGCTGACCGCGCTGGCGATGGCATCGCGGATCGGGACGGACTTCCTCGAAACCATGACCTCGATGTTCAACCCGCTGCCGGCCATCGCGCTCTTGCCGCTGGCGCTGATCTGGTTCGGGCTCGGCAATGCCAGTCTGGTCTTCGTGCTGGTTCATTCGGTCACCTGGGCCATCGCGCTGAACACCCATTCCGGCTTTCTGGGCGTCAGCAGGACGCTGAAGATGGTCGGCCGGAACTACGGTCTGAAAGGCTTCGGCTTCATCACGAAGATCCTGATCCCGGCCGCCTTCCCCAGCATCCTCACCGGGCTGAAGATCGGCTGGGCCTTCGCCTGGCGGACGCTGATCGCGGCCGAGCTGGTGTTCGGCGTCAGCTCCGGCTCGGGCGGTCTCGGCTGGTTCATCTTCGAGAACAAGAACCTGCTGGACATCCCCAAGGTCTTCGCCGGCCTGCTGACCGTCATCGTCATCGGCCTGATCGTGGAGAACCTGATCTTCCGCACCGTCGAGCGCTACACCATCCAGCGCTGGGGCGTGCAGCACTGACATCGAACAGCCGCCTGCCCCGAAAGGGGCGAGCTTTTCACGGACAGGGAATCCGTAGCTTCAGGGAGAGAGAGACATGAAACACTTCAAGCTGGCCGCCGCGCTTGGCACAGCCATCTCGGTTTTCGGGGCATTGCCGTCGGTCGCCGAGACCGTCAATGTCCGGCTGGCCCGGCAGTTCGGCATCGGCTACATGCCGCTGACTCTGGTGCAGGAACAGGGCCTGCTGGAAAAGCACGCGAAAGAGGCCGGCGTGGATGTCACCACCGAATGGCTTCGCTTCACCGGCGGTTCGGGCATGAACGAGGCACTGCTGTCGGGCAATCTGGATATCGCTGCAGGCGGCACCACGCCGATGCTGACGATCTGGGCGCGGACGCAGAACAACCTGACGATCAAGGGCGTGGCCGCCCTGTCATCGATGCCGCTGCATCTTGTCACCACCGATCCCGAGATCGAATCGATCGCCGATTTCTCGCAAGGCGACAAGATCGCCCTGCCCGCGGTCAAGACCTCGATCCAAGCCATCACCCTGCAGATGGCGGCCGAGAAATATCTGGGCGAAGGCAAGCATGCCGACCTCGATACCTACACGGTCTCGATGGGCCATCCCGATGCGCAACTCACCCTTCTGGGCGGCCAGTCCGAGATCAACGCCCATTTCGGCTCACCACCCTTCCAGAACCAGGAGGTGAAGGATGGGCAGGCCCGCAAGATTCTCGACAGCTACGACGTCCTGGACGGCCCCCACACCTTCACGGTCCTCTGGGCCAAGAACGATTTCGTCGAGAAGAACCCCCAGGTCGTCGGAGCGCTCATGGCCGCGCTTGAGGAAAGCATCGCCTTCATCAAGGAAAACCCCGAAGAGGCTGCGCAGATCTGGGCCGGGGCCGAGAGCACGAACCTGACCCAGGAAGAGATCGTCGCCCTGATCCAGGATCCGCAGACCAAATGGACGACCACGCCCGAGCGCCTGCTGCCCTATGTGAACTTCATGGCGCGGGTCGGGCTGATCGCCAGCGATACCGACGACTGGCGCGACCTGTTCTTCGACACGGTCCATGACCGCGACGGAAGCTGACTTTTCTTTTGTGTGCATCGTAAGGGGAATGCTGAGGCGGTCTATTTCCTGGATAGTCAGTACTGTGTTCGATCAGCGGGCGCTGCTGCGCCCGCTAAAGCCTTTTTCTACCTGGCTCTAAGCCAGAAATCCTCAGACCAAGTGTCGCTTCCATCAGCCCAGTTCCGTGGAGCTTGCAGTCCAGAACGATCTATTGCGCCCATCGCACGAGGCTCATTATGCCTGACATCGCCCTCGATCTCCGCTTTCTCCACTATGCGATCCTCGTCGCGCGCCTCGGCAGCTTCAGCGCGGCGGCCGAGAATCTCGATCTATCGTACACAACCGTCAACCGCCGCGTCAGCCTCCTGGGGCGAAGGCGGTGTTTCCAGCTCTTCGAGCGCGACGCGACTGGAGCCCACCTCACCCCTGCCGGATCCAGGTTCGTGGAGGATGCCAAGCGCGGAATGACCACGCTCCTTCGGGCGGTCGACAGCGCCCGGACCTTCAAGAAGGGCGCAACCGGAATTCTGCGCATCGGCATCATGACCTCCCTGTCCGGCGGGTTCCTTGCCGAATTGCCTAACACCTTCCATGCGAAGTACCCGGAGGTCAGGTCGAAATCAGCGAGGTCACCTCGGAGTCAGGCGTAACAGGGGTGCTCTGGGGGCATCTCGACCTGGCATTTCTTCCGCGGACGGATCATCGAGGACACCCGCGAACTGCAATGCGCTGCGCCCAACCTTGTCGCCATGCGCACCAAGGATGGTGTCGCTACGCTGTCCGACCTGGTCCGGTCCTCGCTGCGCCTGCGCCCCGACCGCATCCCGATCGGCGAGGTGCGCGGTGCCGAGGCCCTCGACCTGCTCAAAGCCTGGACGACCGGCCATCCGGCGGCATCGGCACCATCCATGCCGGATCCGGGATCGGCGCATTGCGGCGGCTCGAACAGCTGATCCAGGAGGCCGTCGTCACCGTGCCGCGCGCCCTGATCGCCGAGACCATCGATCTTATCGCCGTGCTTGCCGGCCGTGGTGCATCCCGCCGCTGGTCGAACTCGCCCGCGTGGAAGGCCTCGGCCCGGATGGCGACTACCGCATCGCCTCCGTCATTCCCGATACCGACACGACAGAAAACACTGGAGAACCAGAATGATCCGTCCTGCCCTGCACCTCCACCATCGCACCGCGACGGCCGCGACCGCTGCCTATGTCAGTCTGTTCATCGCTCCGGCCGCACATGCTGCCGGTTCCTCGATGCCCTGGGAAGCGCCGCTGCAATCTATCCTCGATTCGGTCGAAGGACCGGTGGCGAAGATCGTGGCAGTGATCATCATCATCGTCACCGGGCTGACCCTGGCCTTCGGGGACACAGGCGGCGGCTTCCGGCGCCTGATCCAGATCGTCTTCGGCATCTCCATTGCCTTCGCGGACTCCGGCGTCTTCCTGTCCTTCTTCAGCTTCGGCGGCGGGGCGCTGGTGTGATGTCTGCCGGGCTGGAACAACTGGACGCGGTTCCAGGCTTCTCGGTCCCGGTGCATCGCGCCCTGACCGAGCCGATCCTGCTCGGCGGGGCGCCCCGGAGCGTCGCCATCCTCCAGCGCCACGCTGGCCGGGGCTGTCGGCCTCGGGTTGCAGCTTTGGTCGGCCTATGTCACCGCGACGATCACCGTCTGGGACGAAAACGCCCGCGTCGCCGATGAGAAGCTGCGTCTGGTCGAAAAGATCGTTCAGGGCCGGGATTTCACCGCCATGATCGAGACGATCAACGCCGTCGATGCCTGGCTCGGCTCTGGTCGGGCACCAGATCCTTGATCACCGGCAGGTTGGCCAGCGGAAAGATCGTCGCGGGTTGGGCCAGATCAGCCATGGCGCGGGTGCAAGCGGTCCAATTCGTGCCATCGATCGTCATGGCGCATGACCCGCAAACGCCCTCGCGGCACGAACGCCGGAAAGTCAGCGTCGGGTCGATCCTGTTTTTCATCCAGATCAGCGCGTCGAGCAGCATCGGCTCGCAATCGTCCAGATCGACGCGGAACGTATCCAGCCGCGGGCCGGCCATGCCGTCGGGATCGAAGCGATAGATGCGCAGCGTTGCGATCCGCGTGGCGCCCTCCGGCGCGGGCCAGGATTTCCCCTCGGCGATGCGCGAATGCGCCGCCACACCCAGATTGCGCGGGACCGGAAAGCGCCGTGGCCACTTCAGACGCGGCACTCGTCCGAGCGATCGACGATCATGGCCCCTCGCCTTGTGGGCGGGATGTCCGGGGCTGTACGTCGATGGTGAT
>NZ_VCBQ01000057.1:0-32576 GCF_006386455.1 Paracoccus sp. FO-3
CGCCAGCGCCAGCAGCAGCCCGTCGGCCAGCGACAGCACCAGCGCCCCCGCCAGCGGCGCCAGCATCAGCCGCTGCAGCAGCGTCCGCGCGCCCAGGCTGCGCACGATGGCGGGGGCGGCCAGGCCGACGAAGCCCACCAGCCCGACCTGGGCCGAGACCATGGCCGACAGCGCGACCGCCAGCAGCAGGGTGGCAAAGCGCAGCGGCGCCAGCCGCAGGCCCAGCCCATGCGCGCCCTCGGGGCCCAGCGACATCACCATCAGCGGCCGGGCCAGCGCCGCGGCGGCGGCCAGCGCCGGCACCAGCGCCAGCGCCATGTTCCGGCTGCCCGACCAGTCCACCTGCGCCAGCGCCCCGCCGTTCCACATCACCAGCGACAGCAGGTAATGCCCCTGCGCCAGCGTCATCGCCGTCGCCAGGGCCGAGGCCATCAGCCCCACCAGCATCCCCGCGATCGTCACCGTCACCGGGGCGAACCCCCGCCGCGCGCCCAGCGCCATGACCAGGAAGGTCGCGGCCCCCGCCCCCGCCAGCGCCACCGGCAGGTTGCCCCCGGCCAGCCAGCCGGGCGCATGGATCGTGGCCGCGACGATGGCCAGCTGCGCGCCCGAGGCGGTGCCCAGCGTCGTCGGATCGGCCAGCGGGTTGCGCAGCACCGCCTGCATCAGCGCCCCCGCCAGCCCCAGCGCCGCGCCGGCCAGCAGCGCCAGCACCCCGCGCGGCATCAGCCCATAGGCCAGCAGGATCTGCCCGACCGACATCCCGTCAATCCGCCAGGGCAAGGCCGGCCATTCGGCCAGCGGCAGGGCCGACAGCGCGGCAATCGTCCAAAGCGCCAGCGCCGCCACCGCGCCCCCGACAAGGATCATGCGATTCATCCCCGGCCCTCCAGCGCGGCGACAAGCTCGTGGCCGAAGCGCAGGGCCGAGGGGATGCCGGCAAAGGGCCGCAGTTCCGGCAGGCGATGCACCCGCCCCGCCCTGACCGGCGGCAGGCTGTTCCACAGCGCCGCCGAGCGCAGCGCGCGTTCGACCTGGACCGGTATCGCACCGGCCACCACCAGCCGGGCCTCGGGATATTCGGCCAGCCGCTCCAGCGGGATGGGCGCGGCAAAGGCAAAGCGGGTGCCCCCGGCCCAGGCATTGCGCATCCCCATCGCCTCCAGCGCGCCGCCGAACAGGCTGTCGGTGCCGAAGATGCGGATATGGCGGGAATCGCCCAGCTCGAACAGCAGGCAGGCGCGCCCGGCATGGGGCGCCGCGCGGCCGGCCAGCATGGCGAACTCGGCCGCGGCGGCAGCCTGGACCCGCGTCCCGGCAGCGGCGTCGCCCAGCCGCCCGGCCAGATCCCCCAGCAGCGCCATCACCTTGGGAAAGGCCGGCTCGCCGGGGACGTAAAGCGCGCGGGTAAAGACCGGCGCGATGCGCGCCAGCCGCGGCTCGATGGCGCTGTAATAGCTCGAGGACAGGATCAGGTCGGGCGCGACAAGGCTCAGCGCCTCCAGATTGGGCGCCCCGCGCAGGCCCAGGTCCACGGTCGCGCGCGGCGGCTGCGCCACCGCGGCGTCGCGAAAGGCGATCAGCTCCGCCAGGGCGACGGGCGCATGGCCCAGCGCCATCGCCGTCTCGGCCATGGCCCAGTCCACCGCCGCCAGCCGCATCCCCTGCGCCGCGAAAGCCGGCAGCGCCCCGCCGGCCGCCGCACAGGCGGCAGCCAGAAGGGCGCGTCGCGTCAATCCCTTGCCGGACAGTGTCACCATTTACGCGTCAAGCTTGCCTGCACGGTTCGTCCGTCGCCATAATAGCTGGAGTTCAGCCCGACGGCCGAAATATAGGTCTCGTCCGTCACGTTGTTGATGTTCAGCCGGCCGACGATGCCGTTTTCCCATTCGTAGCTTGCGCCCAGGTCCACCAGCGTCACCGCCTCGAGCCGCTGCGTATTCGCGTCCGAGGACCAGCGAGAGCCGATATGGCGGATACCGCCGCCCAGTTGCAACCCCTGCATCGCGCCGGATTGGAATTCGTGCGACAGCCACAGGCTGGCGGCATGGCGCGGGGTGTTCGCCAGCTCGTTGCCATCGTTGTCGCCCGAAATCTCGGTCGAGGCATAGGTGTAGGCGCCCTTCAGCGACCAGCCCTCGGCCAGTTCGGCCACGCCCTCCAGTTCCAGCCCGCGGATGCGCGCCTCGCCGATCTGGCGGGTGCCGGTGATCGGCCGCCCGCCGATCTCCTCGGTGACGGTGGTGTTGCGGTCGGTCTCGCGCAGGTCGTAAAGCGCCGCGGTGAACAGCCCGTCGAAGGCGGTGGGTTCGTATTTGGCGCCAAGTTCGACCTGCTTGCCATGGGTCGGCTTCAGCGGGTTGTTGTCGATGTCGAAGCCGGGCTGCGGCAGATACGAGGTCGAATAGGCGGCATAGACCGAAACGCCGTTGTCCCAAAGATAGCCCAGTCCCAGATGGCCGGTCAGCTGCTGGTCGTCGCGGGCATAGTCGGTGGTGCCGTAATTCGTCGCGCTCTGGCCGCTTTGCCGGGTCCATTCATGGCGCAGCCCGGCGGTCGCGCGCCAGTTGCCATATTCGATCTCGTCCAGCGCATAGATGCCGATCTGCCGCGCATCGACGGATTTGTTCGCCGTATACCAGGGCGCCTCCACGGTGACGCTGCCATAGGACGGCGCGACATAGTCGATGGGGGAAACGGTGGAAAAGCCGGTATAGGCGCGCTCCTTCAGCTTCTGCGCATCGACGCCGAAGGTCAGGTCATGCGTCATCGCGCCCGAGGTGACGCGGCCCGCCAGCCGCAGGTCGGTGGCGATGGTGCGGAAGCTTTCCCGCTGGTTGATGACGCCGCGTCCGACCAGGGTGCCGCCGACCAGCGGGTTCAGGTAGATGCCGTCGTAATCCCAGTCGAAATCGGTATAGCGGAAGGTGTTGTTCAGCCGCCAGCCATTGCCGAAATCATGCGTCAAGCCAAAGCCGAGCGTGGCCATCTTGCGGTCGCTGAAATTGACCGAATCGTCGCCGAAATAGAACTCGCGCAGATCCTTGGCATCGACCAGGCCGACCAGTTCGTTCGGCACGCCCGTGGGCGAGATCGGCGCGTCGTCGTGATAGCTGGCCATCAGTTCCAACTCGGTCGCCTCGCTCAGCGCAAAGCTGGCCGACAGGCCCAGATAGGCGCGCTTGTTGTCGATTTCCTCGACATCGGTCTTGTCATTGCCGCCCTTGGCGGTGATGCGATAGGCGAAGCGGTCGTCGACCACCCGGTTCGCATCGCCGAAAGCCGAGGCCGAGCCCTTGCTGTCCAGGCTGAACCCCAGCTCGGTGAAATCGCCATCGGCCTGGGCGCGCTTTTGCACCATGTTGACCAGGCCCGCCGGCGTGCCGGCCCCATAAAGCACCGAGGCCGGGCCGCGCAGCACCTCGACCCGCTCCAGCCCGTAAAGCTCGAACGCCGGGGCGCTGGTCGGGAACTGGGTCGAGCGCATCAGCCGCAACCCGTCCAGGAACTTGTCGTTCTCCAGGTTGAAGCCGCGCAGGAACAGGCTGTCGAAACGCGGATCGCCGCCGTAGTTCTCGGTCACGACGCCGGCGGAATAGCTCAGCGCCTCGGCCAGGTTCGTCGCGCCCTGCTCTTCGATCTGGGCGCGGGGCACGACCGAGACCGAGGATTGCGTCTCTAGGATCGGCCGGCCGGTCTTGGTCGTGGCCGATGAATGCGCGACCGTGCCCTCCAGGGGCGCGCTGGGGTTTTCGAACCCCTCGATCGTGACGGTATCCAGCACGATCGCCCCCATGAAGGTCTGGCGGGGATCCTGCTGGTCCTGGGCAAAGGCGCTGGTCGCCGCGACGGCAAGGACGCTGGCGCCGAGAAGGAGCGGTTGGGCTTTGTTCATCTTGACCTGTTCTGTCCGCGAAAGTTTCCGAGCTATTAACTCGGGTATTTCCCGGCTGTCTTGAACGAGACCGCTGCGATTTGTTCAGGAATCCTGCAATCCGGCGCGGCGCCAGACCGAAGGCGGCATGCCGTGGACGGCGCGGAAGGCGCGCGACAGATGCGCCTGGTCGGCGAACCCGGTCGCATAGGCGATGTCGGCCAGCGACAGGGCCGGGTCGCGCATCATGTCGCAGGCCGCCTTCAGCCGCAGGCCGGCCTGCCAGCGTTGCGGCGTCTCGTTGCGCGATTGCTTGAAGGCGTGGAAGAACCGGCTTTCCGAAAGCCCGGCGATCCTGGCCATCTCGGCCACGGTGACATGCCGGTTCAGGTTCTGGTGCAGGTGGCGCTCCAGGGCGGCCAGCCGGCGCGCGGAAAGCCCGCCGCTGGCCGGGGCGGATGGCCGGGCCTCGGCATCGGTGGCGAAGATCTCGCCCAGCGTGGCCGAAAGCAGCGCGTCGATCAGCATGTCGCCCCGGCGCGGGGCGCGGACCTCGTCGGCGGCCAGCTGGCCCAGATGGGTCAGGCTGTCGCCCTGCCCGATCAGCCGCGGCATGGACAGGTCCGGCCGGATGTTCGAGGCCGCCAGCCGCTGCTGCAAGGCGCCGCCTTCCAGGTGGAAGTCCAGATGCATCTTTTCATGCCCGGCCTCGATGCGGCTCCACAGCGGGACGCCGGCCGGGACATACAGCGCCTGGATGCCGCGATGCTCGGCCTGGTCCGCGCCGGTGCGCAGCGCCAGCGGCGGCGGCGCCTCGCCCAGGAAGATCACGATGCGCGGATCCGGCGCGATGTAGAACCCGCCGCCGCCCGCCTCGCCCCGGACCGACCAGACATCCGCGATCGCGCCGCAAAAGCGGCGGAAGGACAGCGGCGCCAGGGTTCGCAGCCCGTGGATGCGGGTCTCCATCCGGGGGCGAAACTCTCTGTGGGGCGACATCTTCTCCTGCCTGGGTGCGTTGCTGGAAATTGCGGGCGCGGCCACGGGTCCGGCGCGGTGAATTGTTGATTGAAAAAGTCTGAATTGCAAGGCGCCTTGCCGGGCCAACGCTGCGGCACGGGCGGGCCTGCCCCGATCCGACAGATTTCCCTCGCCCGGACAGGGCCTTGCGGCATCGGCACGATGCCGCCGCCGGGAAACGCGGCCGCCCGCTAGGGACGCGGCTTGCCCAGGATGGCGCGGTATTTGCCGACGGTGCGGCGCGCCAGCGGCATGCCGCGCCGCGCCAGCGCCGCGGCCAGCCTTGCATCCGAAAGCGGCTCGGCCCTGGGCCAGTTCTCGATCAGCGCCGCCAGGAGGCGCAGGACGCTTTCGCGGTCCACGCCCGGCAGGCGCGGGCTGACCGGCGCGGGCAGCAGATCGCGCAAGGGCACGGTCCCGCGCGGCGCCCGGATCGCCACCCCGGCAACCGCGCGGCTGACGGTGCTTTTGTCCAGCCCCAGCCTTTCGGCAAGCGCGGTCATCGTCAGCGGCCGCAGCCGCCCCCGGCCCAGCAGCCATGGCCCCTGCACCTCGGCCAGGACCAGGCCGATGCGCCACAGCGTGCCCGCCCGGCCCTCGACCGCCGCGACCAGCGCCTGCGCGGCGCCGCGATCCGCCCCATCACCCGCGCCGTCCCCCGCCCCATCGCGCAGCGCCAGCCCGGTCGGCGCGCTCCAGCGCAGCGCGCCCTCGGGCGTCAGCTCCAGCTCGGGCGGCGCCGGCGCCGGGTCGTCGGACAGCGGACAGGGGGCCAGCCGGCGCAGATCCTCCAGCATCCCCGCCGCGTCCTCCAGGTCGCAGCCGCAATGCGCGGCGATGGCGGCAAGATCCGCAGCCGCCGCCAGGTCCAGCCGGTCCAGCAGCGTCGCGATCATCGGGTCGAAGCGGCCGCGGGCCTCAAGCCCCAGCCGCAGATGCTCGGCAAGCGAGCGGGCAAAGACGCCGGGCGGGTCGAGCCCCTGCAGCCGCGGCAACAGCGCCTCGATCGCCTCGGCGCTGCAGCACAGCCAGCCCGCGACCTCGGGCAGGGGGTCGGCGATCCAGCCGCGCTCGTCCAGGCAATGCACCAGGGCGCGGGCGATGCGCGCCTCGTCCGGGCGCAGGCGCATCAGCCCGACCTGATCCAGCAGCGCCTGCCGCACCGAGACGACCGCCGCAGGCTCGGCCGCCGCCGAAAGGGCAAGGAAGGGGTTGGCCGCCGCCTCATGGCGCAGGCGCCGGCGCAGCCTGGCGCCGTCCATGCGCAGCACCTCCAGCGACAGCCGCATCTGCTGGCTCAGCGACAGGCCCCTGATCTGGCGCTGCTCCTGCCGTTGCACGGCCCCCACCCCCTTGCTTGCGTCCTGCGACAGGTGTTGCAGCCCCTGCGACACCTGCGCCCCAAAAACCCCGGCAATTCCCGTTCCCGAACCTGGCACCGCCGTTGCTTGCATGATGGTCGGGAGGAAGGGACATGGTCAAGGTCGGCATCATCGCCAATCCGATTTCGGCCCGCGACATTCGCAGGGTGATTTCGCACGCGGGCAACCTGCCCATCAACGACCGCGCCAATATCGTGCTGCGCATGATGGCGGGGCTGGCGGCGTCCGGGGTGCAGGAGGTGGTGGTGATGCCGGAAAACGGCGGCATCCGCTTTCACCTGGAACGCAGCATCCGGCGCGAGGCGCGGCTGGGCCACGCCAATTTCCCGCAGCTGCGCTACCTGGACATGCCCGTCACCGCCACGCCCGAGGACAGCGCCCGCGCCGCCCGGATGATGGCGGCCGAAGGCGTCGCGGCCATCGTGGTGCTGGGTGGCGACGGCACCAACCGCGTCGTCGTGGGCGCCTGCGGCAAGGTGCCGGTGGCCGGCGTCTCGACCGGGACCAACAACGCCTTCCCGGAACTGCGCGAGCCGACGATCACCGGCCTGGCCGTCGGGCTGGCCGCGACCGGACAGGTGCCCCCGGACGTGGCGCTGCGCCCGAACAAATGGCTGGAGGTCACGCTGAACGACCGGCGCGAGATCGCGCTGGTGGACGTCGCCGTGGTCGAGGATCGTTTCGTCGGCGCCCGCGCCATCTGGAAGACCGCGGGCTTTCGCGACCTCTTCGTGACCTTCGGCCTGCCGCAGGCCATCGGCATGTCCGCCATCGCCGGGCTCTGCGACCCGGTGGACCGCGCCGCGCCCGAGGGCCGCCATATCCGCCTGTCGCCCGACGCGCCGCGCCAGCTGCTTGCCCCCATCGCGCCCGGCCTGATCGACCGGCTGGGCATCGCTGGGGTCGCGCGCATGGCGCCGGGCCAGGCGCATGTGCCCTCGATCCCCGCCGGTTCGCTGGCCTTCGACGGCGAACGCGAGCTGACCTTCACCGAAAGCGACCAGGTCTCGGTGCGGCTGGTGCCCGACGCCTTCCGCACCATCGACGTGCCCGCCTGCATGGCCCATGCGGCCGCGGCCGGGCTGTTCATCCGCAACCCAGACTGAACCATAAGGGAGGAGTTCATGTCCAATCCGTTTCCGCTGCCCAAGGAACGGCTGCTCGACGCTTATCGCAAGATGCGCACCATCCGCGATTTCGAAGAGCGGCTGCATGTCGATTTCGCCCGCGGCGAGATCCCCGGTTTCGTCCACCTCTATGCCGGCGAAGAGGCGACGGCGGTGGGCATCATGATGCATCTGCACGACCGCGACCGCATCGCCTCGACCCATCGCGGCCACGGCCATTGCATCGCCAAGGGCGTCGACGTCAAGGCGATGATGGCCGAGATCTATGGCAAGGCCACCGGCTGCTGCGCCGGCAAGGGCGGCTCGATGCATATCGCCGACCTGTCGCTGGGGATGATGGGCGCGAACGGCATCCTTGGCGCCGGCGCGCCCCTGGTCTGCGGCGCGGCGCTGGCAGCGCAGAAGCTGGGCCATGACGGCGTCGGCATCACCTTCTTCGGCGACGGCGCCTCGAACCAGGGCACGGTGCTGGAAAGCATGAACCTGGCCGCGATCTGGAACCTGCCGGTGATCTTCGTGGTGGAAAACAACGGCTATGCCGAATCGACCTCGGTCGATTACGCCACCGCCTCGGACAGCTACGTCGACCGGGCGACGGGCTTCGGCATGCCGGGGATCACCGTCGACGGCCTCGACTTCTTCGCCGTCCACGAAGCCGCGGGCGAAGTCATCCGCCGCGCCCGCGAAGGCGCCGGCCCGACGCTGCTGGAATGCAAGAACGTGCGCTTCTTCGGCCATTTCGAAGGCGACGCCCAGACCTACAAGGCGCCGGGCGAGAACGAATACAACCGCGCCCACAACGACTGCCTGACGCTGTTTCGCCAGAAGGTGACGGAAGCCGGGGTGATCTCGGACGCCGAGCTGGACGCCATCGACGCCGAGGTGGCGGCGCTGATCGACGAGGCCGTGGCCGAGGCCATCGCCGCGCCGCTGCCCGAGGCCGCGAAACTGACCGCCGACGTCTATGTGAGCTATTGAGGGAGGGACGGAACATGGCACGCATCATCAGCATGAAGGACGCGGTGAACGAGGCGCTGGATCAGGAGATGACCCGCGACCCCACCGTCATCATGATGGGCGAGGACATCGTCGGCGGCGCCGGCGCGCAGGGCGAGGACGACGCCTGGGGCGGCGTCCTGGGCGTCTCCAAGGGGCTTTACGCCAAGCATCCGAACCAGATGATCGACACGCCGCTGTCGGAAAGCGCCTATGTCGGCGCCGCCATCGGCGCGGCGACGGCGGGGCTGCGGCCGGTGGCGGAACTGATGTTCGTCGATTTCATCGGCGTCTGCCTGGACCAGGTCTTCAACCAGGCGGCGAAGTTCCGCTACATGTTCGGCGGCAAGGCGGAAACGCCGGTGGTGATCCGGGCCATGTGCGGCGCCGGTTTCCGCGCCGCCGCCCAGCACAGCCAGATGCTGACGCCGCTGTTCACGCATATCCCCGGCCTCAAGGTCGTCTGCCCCTCGAACGCCTATGACTGCAAGGGGCTGCTGATCCAGGCGATCCGGGACAACGACCCGGTGATCTTCCTCGAACACAAGAACCTCTACGCCAGCACGGCGGATGTGCCCGAGGAACCCTATGCCATCCCCTTCGGCGAGGCGAACATCGTCCGCGAGGGCGGCGACGCCACCATCGTCACCTATGGCCAGATGGTCGGCCGCTCGCTGGAGGCCGCCGAGCTGCTGAAGAAGGACGGCGTGGAGGTCGAGGTGATCGACCTGCGCACGCTGTCGCCCATCGACATGGACACGGTGCTGGAAAGCGTCGAGGCGACCGGCCGGCTGGTCTGCGTGGACGAGGCGAACCCGCGCTGCTCGATCGCCGCCGACATCGCCGCCACCGTGGCGCAGGACGCCTTCGACGCGCTCAAGGCCGCCGTGCAGATGGTGACGCCGCCGCATGCGCCGGTGCCCTTCTCGCCCTCGCTCGAGGACAGCTACGTGCCCTCGGCCGAGCGCATCGCCGCGGCCGTCCGCAAGACGATGGAGAACTGACATGGCGGATATCACCCCGATCCTGATGCCGAAATGGGGCCTGTCGATGAAAGAGGGCAAGCTGGCCGCCTGGCATGTGGCCGAGGGCGCCGAGATCAGCCCCGGCGACGAGATCATGGATGTCGAGACCGACAAGATCGCCAATGTGGTCGAGGCCGCCGACGGCGGTCTCCTGCGCCGCCGCGTCGGCGTCGAGGGCGAGACCTATCCGGTGCGCGCGCTGCTGGCGGTGATGGCGCCGCCCTCGGTCCCCGAGGATCAGATCGACGCCTATGTCGCCGCCTACCAGACCCCCTCGGCCGGCGGCGACGAGGGCGAGGAAGGCCCCGGCTACCAGTTCGCCGACCTGCCCATGGGCCGCATCCGCTATGCCGAGCGGCCGGGCGAGGGCGTGCCCCTGATCCTGATCCACGGCTTCGGCGGCGACCTGGACAACTGGCTCTTCAACATCGACGCGCTGGCGGAAACCGCGCCCGTCTATGCCCTGGACCTGCCCGGCCACGGCCAGTCGGTGAAATCGGCGCAACCGGCAGGGCTCGACCTGATGGTGTCGACCGTCGTCGCCTTCATGGACCACCTGGGCATCGGCCGGGCGCATCTGGCCGGCCATTCCATGGGCGGGCTGGTCGCCGGCACGCTGGCGGCGCGGCATCCCGACCGCGCGGCCTCGGTCACGCTGATCTGTCCGGCCGGCCTGGGCGCCGAGATCAATGCCGGTTACATCGACGGCTTCGTCCAGGCGACCGGGCGGCGCGATCTCAAGCCGGTGCTGGCGCATCTGTTCAACGACCAGTCCCTGGTCAGCCGCGCCATGGTCGAGGACCTGCTGAAATACAAGCGCCTGGACGGCGTGCCGGACTTCCTGGCCGAGCTGTCGGGGAACCTGTTCCGCCAGGGCCGCCAGGCCGAGCAGGTCGCCGGGGCGCTGGCCGCCTCGGGCGTGGCCGCGCAGGTGATCTGGGGCGAGGCCGATGCCGTCATCCCCGCCGCCCATGCCGCCGCGCTGCCCGGCGCCCAGGTCAGCGTGATCCCCGATGCGGGCCACATGGTCCAGATGGAGCAATCGGCCGAGGTGAACCGCCTGATCCGCGACTTCATCGCCTGAACCGGCGGCCGCCCCGCATCCGGGGCGGCCCTTTGCAATGGGAGGAAAGACATGAGCAATTCCGTCGAGGGCCGCAGCATCATCGTCACCGGCTCGGGGCGCGGCATCGGCCGCTCGATCGCCGAGGGGCTGGCGCAGGCCGGCGCCCGCGTGGTGATCGCCGACATCGCCGCCGATACCGCCCAGGCCACCGCCGCCGAGATCCGCGCCGCGGGCGGGCAGGCCATCGGCCTTGCCGTCGATGTGACCGACCGCGCCAGCACGCGCGAGCTGATCGCCCGCACCGTCGCCGAACATGGCCGGCTGGACGCCATGTTCAACAATGCCGGCATCGCGCAGGTCAAGCCGTTCAACGACATCACCGAAGCGGACTGGCACCGCGTCATGGACGTGAACGCCATGGGCGTGCTGATCGGCATCCAGGAGGCGGCACGGCAGTTCATCGCCCAGGGCGGCGGCGGCAAGATCGTCAACACCGCCTCGATCGCCGGCAAGCAGGGCTACGAGCCGCTGGCGCATTACTCGGCCAGCAAGTTCGCCGTGGTGGCGCTGACCCAGGCCGCCGCCCGCGCCTTCGGCAAGCACGGCATCTGCGTCAACGCCATCTGCCCCGGCGTGGTCGCCACCGACATGTGGAAGCTGATCGACAAGGGCTTCAAGGACGAGGGGCTGACCCAACGCGACAACGAGGCATTCGAGGGCTTTTCCGCCGACATCCTGCTGGGCCGCCCCTCGCGCCCCGAGGATCTGGCGGGCGTCTCGATCTTCCTCGCCTCGGCCGGGTCGGACTACATGACCGGGCAAAGCCTGGTCGTCGACGGCGGCATGGTGCTGCTATGAGCGCGAAACAGAAACTGGCCGAGATGAACGCCCGCGCCGCCGCGCTCTACAAGGCCGACGGCAAGACCATGTCCGCATTCCGCGGCCTGATGGCCGCCGCGAACCGCGAGGGCAAGCTCGGCCCGGCGATGAAGGAGATGATCGCCCTTGCCGTCGCCGTCGGGCGCGGCTGCGAGGATTGCATCATCTTCCACACCGCCGAGGCCAAGTCCCATGGCGCCAGCCGCGACGAGTTCGTCGAGGTTCTGGCCATCGCCATCGAGATGTCCGGCGGGCCGGGCACGGTCTATGCCGCCAAGGCGCTGGCCGCCTATGACGAATTGTGAGGCATCCCCATGAAAGCATTGCGTTTCCACGCCGCCAAGGATCTGCGGATCGAGGATATTCCCGAACCGCCCCGGCCCGGCCCCGGCCAGGTGCTGATCCGAAACCGCTATGTCGGCATCTGCGGCACCGACCTGCATGAATATGCCTCGGGCCCGATCTTCATCCCGACCGAGCCGCATCCCTATTCCGGCGCCCATGGCCCGCAGGTGCTGGGCCACGAGTTCGGCGGCGAGGTCGTGGCGGTGGGCGAGGGCGTGACCAAGGTCGCGCCCGGCGACCGGGTGGCAGTGCAGCCGCTGATCATGCCGCGCGGCGGCGAATATTTCGCCGACCGGGGCTGGCACAACCTTTCGGGCAGCCTGGCGCTGGTCGGGCTGTCCTGGGTCTCGGGCGGCATGGCCGAGATGGCGCTGCTCAACGACTACAATGTCGAGAAGATCCCCGACGGCATGACCGACGAAGAGGCCGCGCTGGTCGAGCCGACCGCCGTCTGCGTCTATGCCTGCGACCGCGGCCGGATCACGGCGGGGAACTCGGTGCTGGTCACGGGCGCCGGCCCCATCGGCATCCTGGCGCTGCTGACCGCGCGGGCCTTCGGCGCGACGCGGCTGTTCGTGTCGGATGTGAACGACACGCGGCTGGCGCTCGCCGCCGAGGTGGTGCCCGGCGTCGTCGCCATCAACCCGGCGCGCGAGGATGTGGGCGAGCGGGTGCGCGCCGGCACGCAGGACGGCATCGGCTGCGACGTGGCGCTGGAATGCGTCGGCAACGACCGCGCGCTGCAATCCTGCCTCGACGCGGTGCGCAAGCAGGGGGTGATCGTGCAGACCGGGCTGCATCCCGGCAAGGGCAGCGTGGATTTCTTCCAGCTGACCTTCAAGGATGCCGAGATCCGCGGCTCGTGGTGCTATCCGACCCATGGCTGGCCGCGCACCATCGAGCTGATCGCCTCGGGCGCCATCCCGGCCAAGCGGGTTGTGACCCGGCGCATCGCGCTGGACCAGGCCGTGGCCCAGGGGTTCGAGGCGCTCCTGGACCCCGCCGGCACCCAGCTGAAGATCCTGATCGACCTGTCGCGCTGAGTCCTGCCGCCGCGGCAAAGTTTTCCACCCGGCGCGGCCAAGCCGTGCTATCGTCGCGCCGGGCTTTGGGAGGAGCCGATGGGAGGTATGCAGGACACGGGGACGCATGTCCTTGAAATCTTTCGCGCGGCCGAAGGGCAATCCTCGCGCCGCGACGCGGATGTTCTGGCGTCCTGGCGGCGCTGCGTGAACGAACACCGGCTTGACCCGACCCGGCACCTGGGACCGCGCATCGTCACCCAGGGCGAGCTGCGCCAGCACCGCCAGGAATCCGAGGAACTGCTGCGCACGGCCCGGCACGGGATGGAGGATCTGTATCGCCGGGTCAACTCGATGGGCTATGTGCTGCTGCTGGCCAATGCGCGCGGCGTGACCGTGGACGCCATCGGCGACGCGCAGCTGGACCGCGAATTGCGCCATGCCGGGCTGATCACCGGCTCGGAATGGCACGAGCGCGACGTCGGCACCAACGGCGTCGGCGCCTGCCTGGCCTCGGGCCGGGCGATCACCGTGCATCGCAGCGATCATTTCGACGTGACGCTGACGCCGCTGTCCTGCACGGCGGTCCCGATCCACGACACCCAGGGCAACCTGATGGGCGTGCTGGACCTGTCGCACCTGCACGCGCCGCAGGACAAGATCAGCCAGGCGCTGACGCTGGAGGTGATGAAATCCTGCGCCCGCCGCATCGAGATGGCGAACCTGGTCTGCAACCACCGCTCGGACTGGATCCTGCGGCTGCATCCCTCGCCCGAATTTCTGGACGTGGACCCGATGGCGGCGGTGGCGGTCGGCGCGGACGGCCGCATCACCGGCATGACCCATAACGCGCATGAGTTGGTGAACCGCGATCTGATCGGCCGCCCCTTCAGCGAGGTCTTCGCCCATGAATTCGAGGATCTGCCGGTGCTGTCCGCGGCCCTGGCCCCGGTCGAGGGCGTGCTGGAGATGCAGTCGGGCGGCATCCTCTTCGCCCGCGCCGTGCCGCCCACCGCGCCGCCGCGCAGCCCCGCCGGCGCGGCCGCCCTGCCCGCGCCGCTGCTTGCCATTCACGGCGGCGACCCCGCCATGCAGCGCCTGGCCGAGCGCGCCGCCAAGGTGGTGGACCGCAAGATCAGCGTGATCCTGCGCGGCGAGACCGGGACCGGCAAGGAATTCATCGCCCGCGCGATGCACCAGTCCTCGCGCCGGCGCGGCCCCTTCGTGGCCATCAACTGCGCCGCCCTGCCCGAGGCGCTGATCGAATCCGAACTGTTCGGCTATGTCCCGAACGCCTTCACCGGCGCCCATGCGCGCGGCAAGAAGGGCCTGATCCACCAGGCGAACGGCGGCACGCTTTTCCTGGACGAGATCGGCGACATGTCCCTGCCCCTGCAGGGCCGGCTGCTGCGCGTGCTGGCCGAGCACGAGGTGCTGCCCGTCGGCGGAACCCGCGTCGAGCCGGTGGACATCCGCGTCATCTCGGCCTCGCATCGCGACCTGGCGGCGCAGGTGGCCGAGGGCAGCTTCCGCCAGGATCTCTTCTATCGCCTGAACGGGCTGGTGCTGGACGTGCCCCCGGTGCGCGCCCGCGCCGACCTGGAATGGCTGATCGACCGCATCGCCGCCGCGACCGAGGAAAGGATCGGCTTCACGCCCGCCGCCAGGCAGCGGCTGCTGGCCCATGACTGGCCGGGCAACGTGCGGGAAATCATCAACGTCTGCGAACTCTGCGCAGCCCTGTGCGAGGGCCGCCCGGTCCAGCCGGACGACCTGCCCGCCCATATCGCCGCCGCCGCGGGGCAGCCGGACCGGCAATCGGAACATGAGCTGCTGGAATGCCTCAGGCAATGCCGCGGCAACCTGTCGGCGGCAGCGCGGCTGGCCGGGGTCGATCGCTCGACCTTCTACCGCAGGCTGCACCGCGCCGGCCTGATGGACCGCCGGCAAGGCTAGGCGGCGGCGGTGGTGGCGGAAAGACCCGCCACCCGGCCTATTTGTAGAAGCCTTCGCGCAGGGTGATGCCGTGTTCCAGCCAGGCCTTCATCGCGCAAAGCATCCCGGTCCAGCCCTCGCAATTGCCCAGGCAGCCCTTCAGCCCGGCCTCGGTCTCGGGCCAGCCGTATTCGCTGATCCGCACCAGCGTGCGCCCGTCCTCCAGCGGGTGAAAAGTCATGGTCACGGTGGTCCAGACGCGCGGCTCGCCCTCGGCCTCCCATTGCAGGACGATGCGCTCGTCGGGCACCACCTCCTGCACCAGCACCGGAAAGGCGCCGGGGAAATCGTGGAAGTCCCAGCTTACCTCGGCCCCGGCCTCCAGCCGCCCTTTGGCGCCGCCGGTGGTGAAGAATTTCGACAGGCTGCCGGGGTTCACCACGGCCTCGAACACCTCGCCGACCGGCTTGGCGATCCGGCCGCTGACGGTGAATTTCAGTTCCATGCGACGATCCTCCTTGTTCTGCCCTCCTTGCCCCGCATCCCATAATGTTATAGAAACATAACATGTCAACCGAAGATCAGGACGACGCGCTGTTCAAGGCGCTGGGGCACCGGGTGCGGCGGCAATTGCTCGACCGGCTCAAGGCGGGCCCCCAGACCACCGGCGGGCTGTGCGATGCGCTGCCGCAACTGGACCGCTGCACGGTCATGCAGCACCTGCGGGTGCTGGAGGCGGCCGGGCTGGTCGTGGTCGAGCGCCGCGGCCGCGAAAGGTGGAACCACCTCGACGCGCTGCCGATCCAGGCGTTGCGGGACCGCTGGATCGGCCCCTATGCCGCCCATGCCGCCGCCATGCTGGCCGGGCTGAAACGGGCAGCGGAAGACGGGCAGCCGCAGGACCGCGACAAGGCCCTGCCGAACTAGGCGCGCACCCTCAGACCTCTTCCAACCCGTCCAGCAGGCCGGGGGACATCTCTTCCCAGAAGGCGGCGATGCGGATGGCGTTCAGCGGCGACATCCAGGCGTGCTTTTCGAAATCCTCGCGCATGCGCGCATCGGACAGCTGCGCCAGGAACAGCCGCTTGTCGGCATCGCGCTGGGTGGGCGTGCGGGCCTTCACCGCGTCCAGGATGCGGCGCAGCCGCTCGGCCCGCGGGTTCGGGGCCGCATCCCCTGCCCGCTCGGCCGCGGCGCCGAAATTCCCCTCCAGCGCCGCGGTCAGGTAGCCGAGCTTGCTTTTGACGTTCTTGCGCGTCTCGACATAATCCAGCTTTTCCAGCACCTGCTCTTCGCCATGCGCCGAAAGCCATTGCCGCGCCAGCCGGTCGCTGACCCCCAGGCCGCGCAGCCGGGCATAGACCGCGCCGTGCCGCATCCCCTCGCCGTCGTCCATGTCCAGGATCGCCAGCTGCGGATTTTCCTTGATGCGAAAGCGGATCTCCGTCACCACCCTGCCCTGCTTGCGCGTCTCGGGCGTCACCAGGATGTTGCTGGTGCGGTTCACCTCGTCCACGGCGGGCTTGATGACCTTGGCGTTCAGGTGCTTGAAGGTCTCGTAATAGGCCGAGCCCTCGACCCCCATCAGCCGCCGGAACAGGTCCAAGGGCCACCAGCCGGTCGAGCCGGTCCTGACGAAGCGATAGCAGTTCTCGTAAAGCGCCAGCGCGTGCCCGCTGGTGAAGCGGCGCTGGATGTTCAGGTTGATCAGCGCAAAGACCTTGGGATCGTGCAACTTTTCCGCCAGGGCCGGGGAATAGGCGTATTCGCAGATCCCGCCCTTCAGCTTGGCATAGCTCAAGAGGCTGCTGACCCCCCATTCCTGCTGGCCCTTTTCGTCCAGCATGTCCCATTCGGCGACCGTCTCGGCCAGGCCGCGCAGCGACTGCTTCAGCGTGTCCATGTCGTTGCTGTTGTAGCCGATCATCAGGCACAGCGTGCGCGCGTCGATCTGGTGGCGCGCGCGGCTGATCAGCGTGTCATAGGCATTGAGCAGCAGCACGTTCGACAGCTTGCGCTGCAGCAGCGTCAGCTTGCCCGAGACATGGATCGCCGCCACGTGCTTCTTGACCGCCCCCCGGCGCAGCGCGCCCGAAAGCTGGTCGCGAGGAATATCCCCCATCGCCCTGCCCTTCTTGTCGTTGCGCCGATTATGCCCGATCAGGTACCTCGCCACAACCGCCATCCGGGTTCCCATGATCCGGGAAATCCCATCCCGCAGATGGGTGCCTTTGCCGCGCCCGGCCCGGAAAGGCACCCGTTTACGGGGCGCAGGAGTCACGCTCCGGGGCGAAAAAGGGCCGAAAACCGCACCTTCGGGCCGATCCCGCAGGCGGAAACCCCCATTCCCGCGAATCGGTGCCCCACCCCCCGGAATCGGGCACCCTTCGTCCCGCAAACAGGTGCCTATGAACCTGTAAACGGGTGCCGGAACGGGTCTATCCTTATGAAATAACGTCGGTTTCTTTCCCCTAAAGATTTTAAAGACCTGAAAGGAATCCAAACTTTACGCTGCTGCTTTTCCTGATTTTGGGGGAATTTCGCTGCGAAACCTCGCAGAACGATTCACTTGCGCGGAAGGATGTGTAATAGTTTCGCCAAAACATCCAACGAAGCAGCACATCGCAGAGGTAGCGGCATGTCTTCAGGCAAAGACCCCCTTCCCCCCTATTTCAACATCAGCCCGGCCAGGGCGGCCGAGCGTCTGTCGGAGCCTATCGACACCGCCCGATTCGCGAAAGCCGCCGCCTTCGCCGCCAAGGGCCGCCAGGATCTGGCCGAGCGCGGCTATGCCCCCGACGGTCGCAAGCGCCTGCGCCGCTTTTCCACCTGGGAGGTCTGCCGCTATCTGATCCCGGTGGCCCCGGCGCATTTCCGCCGCGTGCTGCTCAAGAACCCCGACCTGCCGCAGGGCCAGGGCGAGGGCAATTCGAAATGGTTCAGCCTCGACGACGTGCTGCGCCTGCGCGACCATTTCGCGACCGAGGGCGCGGCCGGCCGGGAATACCGCCCCTGGCGCCCCGAGGGCCTGCCGGCCAAGACCATCGCCGTGGCCAATTTCAAGGGCGGCGTCGGCAAGACCTCGACCGCCGCGCATCTGGCCATGTCGGCGGCGCTCGACGGCTACAAGGTGCTGGTGATCGACCTGGACAGCCAGGGCAGCATGACCTCGATCATGGGCGGCAAGGTGGCCGACGAATGGTCCACCGCCTTCCCCCTGCTGGCCAAGGACTACGCCCTGGCGCTCCAGGACGAGAACCGGGTGCGCGAGGCGGCGGGCCAAAGCCCCCTGCCCTTCGACGAGACCCTGACCGAGGCGCTGACCCTCTCGGCCCCGGACCTGATCCAGAAGACGCATTGGCCCAACATCGACCTGCTCGGCGCCCAGCTGAACCTCTACTGGGCCGAGTTCCAGGTGCCGGTCTGGCGCATGGGCCTGCGCGGCTGGCCGCTGTGGGATGCGCTTGGCAATGCGCTGGCCAACGACGGCATCCTGGACAGCTATGACATCATCATCCTCGATACCCCGCCGGCGCTTGGCTACCTGACCATCAACGCGCTGGCTGCGGCCGACATCCTGCTGGTGCCGCTGGGCGCCTCGTTCCTGGAATTCGATTCGACCGGGCGCTTCTTCGACATGCTCTATTCGACCTTCGCCAGCGTCGAGGAAGGCGAGAACGCCGCCCGCCGCCGCGACGGTCTGCCCGAGATGCGCTTTGAATGGGACGCGGTGCGGGCCATCATCACCCGCTTCGACGCGGCGCAGCAGACCGACCTCGCGAACGTCATCCAGGCCTATTTCGGCGATTTCATGACCACCTATCGCCAGGAGCTGACCGCCATGGTCGGCCAGGCCGGGGAACAGGTGAACGGCATCTACGAGGCCGATTACCGCGAGTTCAACCGCGAGACCTATGTCCGCGGCCGCGAGACATTCGACCGCACCTGGGCCGAGGTGAAGGAGTTGATCCTGGGCACCTGGTGGCGCGATCTTCAGATGCAGAAGGCCGAAGAGGCCGCACAGGCGAAGGAGCAGGCGCATGGCTAAGCGCAGAAGGCTGGAAACCCCCAGCAGCGCCGATCTGGATCGGATCGAGGCGCAGTTTCGCAGCGAAACCTTCGAGCGTCCCGCCCTGGGTCGCGGCATCGCCCCCCCCATCGCCCAGGTCGCCGCCGACAGCGCCGCCCTGTCCAGCGCCGAAAGCGTGGAGGGCCGCGCCGCCCGCGCCAGGGCCGATGCCGATGCCGCGCGGCTGCATGACGCGCAAGAGCGCGGGCTGCTGATCGTCGAGCTGCCGATCGAGCAGATCGACGAGGGCGCGATGATCCGCGACCGCATGGTGATGAGCGAAGAGGACATGCAGGAGCTGCGGCTGTCCATCGCCGCGCATGGGCTGCGTCTGCCGATCGAGGTCTTCGAGATCGACAGGACCGAAGGGCAGGGGCCGCGCTACGGGCTGCTGTCGGGCTATCGCCGGCTGCATGCGGTGCGGGCGCTTCACGAGCTGACCCAGGCCGAGAAGCACGCCACGATCCGCGCCCTGATCCGCCCCCGCACCGAGACCGACGAGGCCTTCGTCGCCATGGTCGAGGAGAACGAGGTCCGCGAGGAACTGAGCCATTTCGAACGCGGCCGCATCGCCGTGATCGCCGCGAACCAGGGCGCCTTCGCCAATACCGAGGATGCGGTGAACAAGCTCTTCGCCACCGGGTCCAAGGCCAAGCGCTCCAAGGTGCGCTCGTTCGCGCTGATCTTCGAGGAACTGGGCGACATGCTGCGCTTTCCCGAGGCGCTGACCGAAAGGCGCGGCCTGCGCCTGGCGACTGCCTTGCGCAACGGTGCCGAAGCCCGGCTGCGGCAGTCCCTGTCCGTGCGCATTCCAGGCGACGCCGACGAGGAATGGGCCCTGATCGAGCCGGTGCTGCAATCGCTGGAGAGCAATCGCAGCGAGCTGGGCCGGGCCGGGCGCCCGCGTTCCAACGCCCCGCGGCAAGGCTGGAGCGACGCCATGACCCGGCGGACCCAGGGCGGCGTCGAAATCCGCTGGGGCAGGGACGGCAAGGCGCATATCCTGAGGCTGGAGGGCGACCAACTGGACGACGACCTGATGGAGCGCCTGGTCCGCGAGATCCAGGCGCTGCTGGACGGGTAGCGGTTTCGCAGCGAAACCCCGAGGATGAGCCCAAATGTCGGGACCGTCAGGGCGTGATGACGGCCCGACCTTATTGCCAAACCCTGCCGATAGAGGTAGCAATAAGGGGAGGTCGGCCCTGGCTGTGGCTCGACTCCAAGCGGCCCGGTCGCGGGCGGATGGGCCGGCGAGTTCCAGGCTGTCCAAGGCGGTATCCGGCTTGGCGCGGCAGGTGCCCTGGAGCAGGGCAGGGGGCATCGCTTGGCGGGAAATAGGTGGGATGGCCTCCTCTGCTGTTATCCGCAAAATCTCGATCATATGCGGATCATTCTGATAACTGGCTGATTTCATTGTGGCCGAGATGGGCGCGCGCTGATTGCCTGAGTGCCTCCAGACGGCCCGGAAACGCGCAATGGCGGGTGCCTTTGGGCCGCGGAAAGGGCAGGGGGCGTGGGGCGGCAGATCGGGGGTTGGAGAAGTCTTGACGGCGCCGATGCGGGATGGGCCTGCGGAAGCTGGTCGGGCGGAACCAGCGAGCCGGCGATCCCCGGCCTATCGCCCTACCCGCGGCGTGGAGTTCGATGAATGGCTGCGGGTAGAGTAACCGAAAGGCTGCACTTTCTGCCCGAACATTGGACCGTCGGGACGGTCGGCAATCCCGGCCTTGGCGCTGTGCCTGCCGCGTGGGGTGCGGTAGATGGCTGCGGGCAGAATGATCGGAAGGCTGCACTTCTGCCCGGACATTGGACCGTTGGGACGGCCGAGGCCGTGGACAAGCCGGGGCCGCGTCGCGGCAACCGTAAGGTTGCGCGACGCGGCCCATGGCGGCCCGGGTGGTGCCATGGGCGCATCGCGATGCGCCCATGGCCGCGTCAGAGCCGCTCGGGCCGCGGGTCGGCCGTGAAGCCCTCGGCATTGGGCATGCGCACCTGCGGCAGGGTTTCGCGGTCCAGCACCGCCGTTTCGTCCAGGATCCCGGCGCGGCCCAGGATATAGGCGCTGATCGCATAGACCTGGTCCGGCGTCAGCGAACCCGGCGCATCCATCGGCATCGCCCGGTGGATGTAGTCGTAGAGCGTGCTGGCATGGGCCAGGTAGCTCTCGACCGTCTTGAGGGGCTTGTCGCCGGCCAGCGTGTCGCGGCCGCCGATCAGCGCCGGCCCGCCGGTCTCGGGGATGCCCTCCAGGTTCTCGCCGTGGCAGGCCACGCAACGCTCGTCGTAAAGCGCCTTGCCCTCGGCATAGCTGCCCCGGCCGTCGGGAAGGCCCTGGCCGTCGGGCGTCGCATCGATGTCGATCGCGGCGATCTCTTCCGCCGTCGCGGGCCGGCCGATGCCGAAATCCGCATCGAGCCCCGGTGTCCCGGCTGCCTCGTCCGCGACCACGGGCGAGGGCGGCGTGGGCTCGCCGCTGTCGGGCAGTTCGGCCGGAAGCGGCGCGACGCTGCGGGGCGCGGCGGCGTCCTGCGCCAGGCCGGCCAGCGGGAACAGCGCCATGGCCAGCGCAAGGGCGCTGCCGAGCGGAGATTGCCTAGGCGTGAACATTGGACACCTCGCCATTCTGCGCAATGCGCCAGCTTTGGATCGCGTTCAGGTGATAGACCGACTTGGTGCCCCGCGCCTGGACCAGCTCGGCCAGGGTCGGCTGGCGATAGCCGGTCTCGTCGGTGCAGCGGCTTTGCAGCACCGCCTCGGCCCCGTCCCAGACCCAGGGCAGGCGGAAGCGGGTGTGGCACTTGTCCAGCACCGGCTCTTGCAGGGCGGCCTTGGCCCAGGTCTTGCCGCCGTCGGCCGAGACCTCGACCTCGGCGATCCGGCCGCGGCCCGACCAGGCCAGGCCGGTGATCTCGTAAAAGCCCGGACGCGGCAGCTGCATCGCGCCCGAGGGAAAGGTGATGACCGATTTCGCATCCATGGTCAGGGTGAACTGCCGGGCGGTGCCGTCGGGCAGCAGGTCGGTGTATTTCAGCGTCTCCTCGCGCGTCATGAAGGGCTTGTCGCCGACCTCGAGCCGACGCAGCCACTTGATCTGGGTGTTGCCCTCGTAGCCGGGCAGCAGCAGGCGCAGCGGATAGCCCTGCTCGGGGCGCAGCGCCTCGCCGTTCTGCGCATAGGCCAGGATGGCGTCGTCCATCGCCTTGTCGATGGGGATCGAACGGGTCATGACCGCCGCATCCGCGCCCTCGGCCAGGATCCAGGCGGCGCCGTCCTGCACGCCCGCCTCGGCCAGCACGGTCGAAAGCCGCACCCCGGTCCATTCCGAGGTCGAGGTCAGCCCATGCGTGCCCTGCACGGTCCTAAGCGTGGGCTTTTCCCATTCCGTCAGCCCGTTGCCAGAACATTCGATGAACATGATCCGGCTGGCCGAGGGCATCCGCTTCAGGTCGTCCATGGTCAGGCGCAGCGGCTTGTCCACCATGCCGTGCAGGATCAGGGCGTGGCGCTGGGGGTCGATATTGGGGATGCCGCCGTGGTGGCGTTCGAAATGCAGGCCCGAGGGGGTGATGATCCCCTGGCCCGAGGCCAGCGGGGTCATCGACCAGCTGGAATCCAGGCTAGCGGTCGGATAGCGCCAGCGGATCTCGTTCTCGAATTGCGACCGCGAGCCATAGCCGCCGTCGTCCAGGATCACCCGGCCCTGTTCCCTGGTCGGATCGGGCTGCACCGGATATTCGATGGCGCCGGGCGGGGCTTCGGCGCGGGCGGGACGGGCGACCAGCGCGCCGCCCAGAAGCGCGCCGCCCAGCAGCATCCCGCGCCGGCTGAGGCCGGGAAACATCCCCTGCCGGCAATCGCAATCCTCGGCCGGCCGGGGATGCAGGATGCGGTTCTCCAGGGCCACGAGCGCCTGGGCCATGCGCCTTTCGGCCGGGCCATAGCGTTCGGATGAGAATGGCAGATCTGGCATTGCGTTTCCTCCCTGTGGTTTCGCATTCGCTGGATTGATGCCGTGGCGCCGCGTCCTGTTCGTCGCGCCGGGTCCGATGATAGCATCAAACCGCCCGCCGCGCGTCCTTTGGCGGCGGCTCGCCTTGTGATTGCAAAGGGGTGCCGGGCTTCGCCGATAATTCGGGCTTGCGCCGGGTTATTTGCAAAAACCACGAATGCAGCAGGAAGGGGTTTGCATTATCGGAAAGGTCATCCGGGCTGGCCTAATAATATACCCGCCCGGACGATTATGACTTTGGGGGAAATCCAAAACGTGTTATGCATGCAAGATATTGGTTAAACATTACGTGCGGAGTGGGATGATGGCATCAACCAACATCCAGGGACGTTCTGTTGATTCCGTATCCAGCGAGAATGCGACGATCAGCCTTGGCGGCGGTCAAGACGGCTCGCAAGGCTTCTTTCTTCTGGATCATAATCTTGGAACGGTAAAGGCTGTTTTGTTCCTGGTCAGGGACCAGCCGTTCAAATTGCAGATCAATTCCTCGGGGCCGCGTGGTTTCATGGCTTGGCTGGAAATGGCCGACAATGAAGGCCAGGGCACCGAAATCACCAGCAGGATCGTCAATATCGCGCATAATTTCGATCCTTCCAGGCTGGATGTTGCCGGGAATGTCCTTTTGGATCGCTGGAACGACAGCGATCGGGCGCTGGTCCCGGTTTCCAGGGACAAGGTCCGTTTCAATGATCGCGTCAGTCCCGATTTGCGCAAGATCCTGACCTTGAAAATAGCGCCGCTGACGGATTTCGAGGCCGGGGGCATCCGGTGGAGTTCCGACCGGCCCCGCTGCGACGCGCAGCGCTTTGGCGAGCTTGCGGCGCTGATGGCGACCTATGCACCGGGAAAGATCCTGGAGGATTTTGCGCCCGAGAAACTGCCCGACATCCTGGCGGCGCTTCGCGAGCTGAAAAGCACCGACGACATCGGCTCGGTGCCGGCCACGTTCACCAGTTCCGGCCGGGCGGTCGAGCAGATCTCACAGCGGGAGGTGGATGAAACCTCGGATCTGTTCGGGGTTTCGTCCGATTTCTCGCAACCGGGACGGCCGCAGGCGGCGCCGCCTGCGGGAAACGGGTCCGGCCCGCCGCCGCCGGAGCCTGCGCTTGCCATCACTCCGGCCCCGGCCGGAACCGGGCTTGATCCCGGTTTTGGCTATCTTGCCCATGGTCCGGCCCTGCCGGGAACCGCCATGCCCATACCGATCAAGCCTTTGAAGGATTTGAACGCCTTTGCTGAAAAGCTCGATCTGAAGATCGTGACATTGGGATCGGCGGAAGCCCTGGCAGAGGCGCGCAGGAAATTCGCATCGGGTTAGGGTGATTACGAACCATTAGCCGAGGTGTTTCATGATTAGCTTCATCCTCAGGTCACGCGACGGAACGTCGCGAACGGATGCCGCTGCCGACAAGGCAAGCCTTGCGGATTTGCGCAAGCTTTTCGTCTCGACCGACGAAATGGACGAGTTCGACCAATTTCGCACCGGCCAAAGCGCCGATGCCCTGGCGCTGGTGCCGCAGGACCGCGAGGCCGCGACGCCCATCGCCGACAATATGGTGGTCGAGATCGTTCCCATTCGCCGGCAGATCAAGTTCAAGGACCGCAAGGGCAAGGAACACAAGGTCTATGTCCGCGCCGATGAAACCCTGGCGCAATTCAGGACGCAGAATGCCGCGTTGGTCGATAAGGACGATGTTTTCCGAATCTCCGGGACGGATGTGGACAAGGCGGCCGAGGCCACGGCCTATCTGCGGCGCGTTGACGAGCTTTCCGTCAAGCGCGAGGCCGAGCCGGCGGTTCCCAAGAAGTTCAAGCTTCTTTACCTGGAGGACGGCGAAAAGCCGCGCCAGGTCGATTGGCCCGATGGCGGCGAGAACAAGACGCTTGGCCAATTGCGCGATTTCCTGAAAGGCTGCGACGGCATTCCCGCGGGTCGCCCGTTCCTTGATTCGTCCGGCAAGCCGATCGCCGAGGATATGGAGCCCTACGAGATCGTCGGGCGGCTGGGAAAGCCCGATGAAAAGCTGGGGCTGCTGCGGTTTCGATTCGAAAGCCCGCGCAAGCGCGGCGCCGTCACGCCTGCAGGCAGCTCCTCGGGGTCGACCCCGCCAAAGCCGAAAAGCGAAACCGGCGGCGGCGCCCAGCCAGGGCTGATCCAGACCGAGGACATGCTGCAACAAGTCCTGGGCCGGCCTACCGCCCCGACGGGTGCGCCGCAGGACGTTTTCGACAACATGGATGGCGGCGAGCGGCAAATCATCCTGAATGCCCTGCGCCATCTTCACGGCCTGCGTTTCGTGCCGATGCCGGATGGCAGTTTCGACCTGGACCGGCCGCCGCGCCCGGCCCTGGACGACGAGGAGGCGGCGGTTTTCCTGACTGTCGCGCGGCCGATCCGCTCGACCCGGTTTTCGGCTTCGGCGACGCAAAGCCGGACGCTGGACGCCATTGCCTCTTCGCTGTCCTGGAATGCCGGTAGCGATTTCGGCGTCGAGGGCAAGGCCGCGAGCCTTTCGATCAAGAGCGATTATTCCGAAACCAAGACGAGCGATCACAAGGAAGCCAGCGCGGCGCTGCATATGCGGATCGAATATCTGGTGGCCAGGGCCGAGATCGTGATCGATCCGCGCAATGCGATCCTGTGCAAGCCGCTTTATGACGAGGTGAACGCATTGGCCAATGCCATGCCGGAAACGCCCGAGGAAAGGGCAGGGGCGCTTGCCGCCATCCTGGACAGCTACGGGACGCATTTTCCGCTGCGCACGATCATCGGCGGCAAGCTTATCTATCGCCAGGACCGAGAGGCGAAAGCGGGCGAGGACGTGCAGACCCTGGTGCGCGCCTTTTCCACCGAGGTGCAGGGTTCCTACAAGGCGGTGACGGCCAGCGCCCATGGCGGTTTCAAATCGGAAACCTCGTCGAAATCGGTTTCGGAGGAAGCCTTTCAGAATATCGAAGTCACCAGCGCCGGCGGCAATCCGGCCCTGGCGCTTGATCCCTATGGATGGGCGACGACGCTGAGCCATGCGGGATGGTGGAGCGTCATTTCTTTCGCCGATGTGGTGCCGCTGCTTTTCCTGCTGCCCGAGGCGCTCAAAAAGCCGATCATCGGCATTTTCCTGGAAGGCAAGATCGAGGGAAAGCTGCGCTCGCCGATAAACTGGCAGAAATACCGCACCCAGCTGCTTCACCATATCGCGACGATGGATCCCGATTCGGAAGAGCTGAAGATCGCGGACCCTGCCGCAGCCGGGCATCCCCAGGAAAAGCCGGCGGAAACCAGGAAAGAAGAGCCGGCCGAGGAACAGGGCGACGATCTTACCATCGGCTCGTGACCGGCCGCCATCCCGTTCATTCATATCGACGTGGTTGATTAGGAAGGGAGCAAGATCATGGATATAGAAAAATTCAGCCTGCGGAATGGCGGCGGTTTCGTCGCCAAGCTTCATGTGGTTGCGGCGCCGCCCGACGGCGGCAGCAGCCAGACCTATGAGGAGAACAGCGATATTCCCCTGGGCCAGGAAAAGACCGTGGACCTGGGATCGCTCAAGATCCCCGAGGGCTCGCGGGTGAAGCTCAAGGCTTTCGTCGTCTGGGGCAATGACAACGTGGCCGAGCAGGCTTTCATCTATCGCAAGGGGACGAACAAGACGGCCAGGTATTCCATTACCGGGACGACGCTTGACAACCAGCTTGGCCTGATCGGCGTGCAATGATCATGCGCCGGCGGAAAACGGCGCCGGGCGGCCCGGTTTCCGCCGGCGTGCCATCCGTGCGTTTGCACGACTATTCTTATCGTGGAGGATGTGGCAATGCCATGGAGTCATCAAGCCAATCTGGACATGCAGGAAATCAAGCGTCTGACCGACGCCGATGATTCGGAAATGGAGCAGCTCATGGCCAGCATGGGGCAATGGGCGCGGGCCAATCTGAACGGCCGCCATTTCATTCCCTTCGGCCGGTTCCGGGATCACGGCGTTTCATTCGTCGTGGAGAATGGCGAAATCATGAGCGCGCAATATGGCGACACGCTGTAGCGTGGTCGTGAATCCCTAGGCGCGTTTCGCATTCGGGCCCTGTCGGGGCTGGGACCGGGCCGCCGGCCATTGCGGCGGGCCGGTCGTTTCGCGTGGCCGTTCAGGTCCGCGGGGCGTCTTCACCGGACTGCGGGTTTTCGCTTTCCAGCACCGAGCGGGTGATGCGCCAGCCGTTCAGGTGATGCGCGCGCAGCACCTCGCGCAGCAGCGGCCCCTGGCGCTGCTTGAGCGCGTCCAGGATCTGCTCGTGTTCATAGACGGCGCGGGCCCAGCGTTCGGGAACCCGGTTGCCGGCATAGCGGAACCGGCGGATCCGGCTGCTTTCGCCATGATAGATGCGGGTCAGGTTGGGGTTGCCGGCGCAATCGACGATCTTCTGGTGGATCGTCTGGTTGATGTGGAAATACTGCATCAGCTCGCCCGCGCGGTAATTGGCGACCATGTCCAGGTGCAGCCGTTCGATCTCGGCGATCTGGGCCGGGGTGGCGCGTTCGCAGGCGCGTTCGGCGCCGACGCTTTCCAGGCCGATCAGCACCTCGATCGCCAGCTCGACGTCCTCATGCGAGATCTTGATGACCGTGGCGCCGCGGTTCGGCTCGATCATGACCAGCCCCTCGCTTTCGAGGATCTTGAACGCCTCGCGCAGCGGGGTGCGGGACACGCCGAGCTGTTCGGTCAGCACGCGTTCGTTGATGCGCTGGCCGTGGGGAAGCGCCCCCGAAACGATCAGGTCGCGGATGTGGCTGGCGACGAATGCCGAGCGTTGCCCCCGTGGCCATTCGGTCTGGCTGTCCAAGAGATCCTCCCCATGTTGCATGCAATATAGGGGGAAATCCCGCCGTTGTGAAGATTTCTGTTGACTCCGCACATGGATTGCACGCAAATCAGTCAAGATTGGCGGAGGATACGGCAAATCCAAGGGATTGAGGCGGGTGCGAGGCCCGGCATGCTGCGGTATTGCATGCAATGCTGTGGCGGATCTCGTGCCCCGTGCGCCCGGAATGCAATTCCGGGGGCGGTCCCTGCTTGCCGTCCGGCCTCCGCAAGGCAAACAGGACCAGGCGCGGCATGAACTATCATCTTCACTTTCGGACGGACCGGCAGCCGGTCGAGACCTGCGTGATCGGCACCGGCGGCTTTGGCCGCAGCTTTCTGGCCCAGGGCCTGCGCGTCCCGATGATGAACGTGCGCGCCGGCGTCGATACCAGCGCGCAGCGCGTGGCCGAGGCGATGCGGGCCGTGGGTATCCCGGCCGGGAAGATCCGCATCTGCGCCTCGGCCGAGGAGGCGGGCGCCGCCTGGCGGGCCGGCGACTATATCGCCGCCGAGGACGTGGCGCATCTGCTGGACCTGCCGCTGGAGGTCTTTGTCGAGGCGACCGGCCACCCCGAGGCGGGCGCGCGCCATGCCCGGCTGGCCATCGAGGCGGGCCGCCATGTCGCCCTGGTGTCGAAAGAGGTCGACAGCGTCGTCGGCCCCGGCCTGGCGGCGCTGGCCGAGCGCAAGGGCTGCGTGGTCACGCCGGTGGACGGCGACCAGCCCAGCCTGCTGATCGACCTGATCACATGGGCCGAGACGCTGGGCTTCGAGATCGTCGCGGCCGGCAAGTCGAGCGAATACGACTTCGTCTACGATGCCGCCGCTGGGACGCTGGCCAGCAACGGCCGCACCGTCGAGGCGCCGGAGTTCGGCCGCTGGAGCGAGCTTGGCACGCGCGACGTGGCCGAGGTGGTGGCCGGCCGCGCCGCCGCCGCCGCGATGCTGCCGCAGCGCGCGGTGCCCGACCTGTGCGAGCTGTCGGTCGTGGCCAATGCCACCGGCTACGGCGTCGATGCGCCGGCACTCCACGCCCCCATCGCCCGGATCACCGAGGTGCCCAGCATCCTGTGCGAGCGGGCGAAGGGCGGGGTGATGGGCGCGACCGGAAAGCTGGACGTGTTCCATTGCCTGCGCGCGCCCGGCGAGGTCAGCTTTGCAGGCGGCGTCTTCGTCATCCTGCGCTGCAACGACGCCGAAACCTGGGACATGCTGAAGGAAAAGGGCCATGTCGTGGCGCGCACCGGCGACGTGGCGATGATCTTCAACCCGCGCCACCTGCTGGGCCTGGAAGCCGCCACCAGCATCCTGGAGGCGGGGCTGATCGGCCGCGGCACCGGCGGGGTCGAGCCCGCGCATCACGTCGACCTGGTGGCTTTCGCCAACCGCGACCTGGCGGCGGGCGAGGTGCTGGCCATGGGCGGCCACCATCATTCCATCGACGGAGTCGATGCGCATCTGATACCCGCATCCGCGCTGAGCGACGAAAGCCCCGCGCCCTTCTATCTGGCTTCGAACCAGCGGCTGCGCCGGCCGGTTGCCGCGGGCAGCTATATCCGCATGGGCGATCTGGACCATCGGACGAATTCCGAGCTGATGGCGCTGCGCGCCATCCAGGACGGCCATTTCCATCGACGCTGAGCGCGTCTGAAAAAGTTCAAGGAGGAGAGAAAGCCATGACCATCACCACCCGCCGCAGCCTGCTGAAAGGCGCGGGCGTCGTCGCCGCCGGCGCCGCCCTGTCGTTTCCCATGCCCTGGACCGCGCGCGCGGCCTCGTCGGTGAAGCTGCGCTTCGGCCACCCCCATCCCGACAGCGACAGCTGGCAGGAGGTCGCCCTGTGGATGGCCGAGACCGTCAAGGATAAGACCGGCGGCGCGATCACCATCGAGGTGTTTGCGAACGGCATCCTGGGCAGCGACCAGACGATGATCAACGCCGTGCGCGGCGGCTCGATCGACATGATGATCACCGGCAATCCCTTTTTCACCGGCCTTGCGCCGCAGCTGAACGTGCTGGACCTGCCCTATCTGTTCAAGGACCGCGATCACGTGGCCGCGGTCCTGGACGGGGAGCTGGGGGACGAGCTGCGCGCGGGGCTGGAAGCCTCGGACCTGAAGGCGCTGGCGACCTGGGAAACCGGCTGGCGGAACGTGACCAACAGCCGCCGTCCCGTCCACCTGCCCGAAGACCTGAAGGGGCTGAAGCTGCGGACCACGCCGAACCAGGCCCATATCCGCGCCTTCGAGCTGCTGGGCGCCGTGCCGACGCCGATGGCCTTTACCGAGCTGTTCACCGCGCTGGAGATGCGTTCCATCGACGGGCAGGAAAACCCGACGACGCTGATCCTGAACTCGAACTTCTACGAGGTGCAGCAGCATATCTCGCTGACCCAGCACGCCTTCACCTCGTCGCCGCTGGTGATGACCAAGGCGACCTTCGACAAGCTTGCGCCCGAGCATCAGGCGGTCCTGCTGGAAACCGCCCGCGAAGGGGCGAGGAAGCAGCGCCAGATGAACGCCGACCGCGAGGCGACCTCGCTGGCCGCGCTGAAGGATCACGGCATGGAGGCGGTCGAGGACATCGACCGCGAGGCGTTCCGCGCCATCGTCGCGGATACCGTCCTGGCCGAGTTCGTCGAGAAGTTCGGCGCCGAACTGCCCGGCCGCATCGCGGCCCTGGCCGCCTGAGCATCCGGGGGAAAGCCATGCGCATCGTAGATCTCAGCATGCCGGTCAGGGAGCATTTCCGCTGGCAACCCCAGATCAGCGTCAAGGGCGACAAGTCGGCTGGGGACCAGTTCAGGGTGACTCGGCTTTCGACCACCTGCCACGGGTTCACGCATGTCGATGCGCAGGCCCATTTCATCGCCGGAGCCCCCACCATCGAGGCCACGCCCCTTGAGCAGGTGGTGGGCCCGGCCCGCGTCTTCGACCTATCCGACGTCGGCCCCGACGAAGAGATCACGCCCGCCCGGCTGGCGGCGGCCGATCCCGGCGGCGCCGAGGGCGACATCCTGCTGCTGGCGACGCAATGGGATCTGAAGCGGGACGCGGCCACTCGCGCCTTCTGGACCGAGGCGCCCTGGCTGAACCGCGCCGCCGCCGAATGGATCGCGGCGCTGCGGCCCCGCGCCCTGGCGGTGGATTTCCCGCAGGACTATCCGATCCGGCTGCTGCTGGACGGCATCGCGGTGCCGGACGCGGAGCATGTGACCCATGACGTGCTGCTGCGCCAGGGGGTGACGCTGATCGAATACATCGCGAACACCGCCGCGCTGAGCGCGAGCCGGGTGCTGCTGAGCGCCGCGCCGCTGAAGATCGAGAATGCCGACGGCGCCCCCGCGCGCGCCTATGCGATCGAGGGGCTGCTCTGATGGCATCGGGCAAGGTTTTCGCGGCGCGCCTGTCGCGCCTGGCCGACCTGGGCTTTCGCGCCGTCGATGCGCTGCTGGTCGCCATCTTCGCCGTGCTGATCGTGCTGGTCTTTGCCAATGTGGTGCTGCGCTACCTGTTCGACAGCGGCGTCTCGGCCACCGACGAGCTGTCGCGGATGATCTTCATCTGGATCGCCTTCGTCGGGGCGGTCTGCGTCGCCCGCCGCAACGGGCACCTGGGGGTGGACCTGCTGACCGCAAGCCTTTCGCCGCGCGCGCGCCGGGTCTGCAGGGTGCTGACCGATGTCGTCATCGTGCTGTGCTGCATCGTGCTGTCGGTGGGGGCATGGCAGCAGACCGTGGCCAATCTTGGCAATATCGCGCCGGTTTCCGGCCTGCCCACGGCGCTGAACTATCTTGCGCCCTTCGTGGGCGGCGTCGGCATCGGGCTGGTCGCCTGCGTGGACCTGGTCGCCGCGCTGCTTGGCGCGCCCGAGCCCGACCACGAAGAGGGGCACACCGCATGATCCTGATCGTCTTTGTCGTTTCTCTGCTGGCCGTGCTGGCCATCGGCGTGCCCATCGCCTTCGGCCTCGTCATCAGCGGCGTGGCGATGATGTGGTACCTGGACGCGCTGGACTGGCAGCTCATCGCGTTGCAGATGACCAATGGCGCCGACAGCTTTCCGCTGCTGGCGATCCCCTTCTTCCTCATGGCGGGCGAGGCCATGAACGCGGGTGGCATCTCGCGTCGGCTGGTCGCCTTCGGGCTGACGCTGGTCGGGCATGTGCGGGGCGGCCTGGGCTACGTGACCATCGTCACGGCGCTGCTTCTGGCCAGCCTGTCGGGCTCGGCCATCGCCGATACGGCGGTTCTGGCGGGCATGCTGATCCCGATCATGCGCAAGGCGGGCTACGACATCAACGCATCCTCGGGGCTGATCGCCTCGGGCGGGATCATCGCGCCGGTGCTGCCGCCCTCGATCGGCTATATCGTCTTCGGCGTCGCCGGCAGTGTCTCGATCACCAAGCTGTTCATCGCCGGGATCGCGCCGGGGGTGATGATGGCGCTGGTGCTGGCCGTGACGTGGTGGTTCGTCAGCCGCCGGGACGCCGTCGCCACCATGCCGCGCGCCTCGCTGGGCGAGGTCGCCAAGGCCGCGGGCGATGCCGCGCTGGCCTTCGTGCTGCCGGTCATCATCGTCGTCGGGCTGAAGGCCGGCGTGTTCACGCCGACGGAGGCGGGCGTCGTCGCCTGCGTCTATTCGATCCTCGTCGGGCTGTTCGTCTATCGCGAGCTGAGCCTGCGCCAGCTTTACGGCTGCATGGTGGGCGCGATCCATACCACGGCCGCCGTCATGCTGCTGTGCGCCGCCGCCGCCATCACCGCCTATCTGATCGCCATCGCCAATATCCCGATGCTGCTGGGCGGCTGGCTGGGCGGATTGCAGGACAACCCGCTGCTGCTGATGGCGCTGATCATGCTGATCGTGGTGATCGTCGGCACGGCGCTGGACTTCATCCCGACCATCCTGATCCTGACGCCCGTGCTGCTGCCGATCATCAAGGCGGCCGGCATCGACCCGGTCTATTTCGGGG